>JAISNF010000604.1 GCA_031276415.1 Planctomycetaceae bacterium | reverse complement strand
TGAATAGTTAGTAGTGAATAGTTTTCGCAAGCGGAATTTTTACCAAAACATTTTGGTAATAATTCCGCATTTCCCCGTGTTTTTCCGGCGGGTTAAAACCCGCCGCTATTTTGGAACTGCCCTGTTGTGAGGTTCAAGCATTCCCGTGTGTGCGGCTCGCGTCTTCCCGTAGGCGCGGCTCGCGTCTTCCCGTGAGAGAGGTTCTCGTCTTCCTGTCAGAGTTGCAACTCTTCGCCGAAAGGGCGCAACGGTTGATCAGGAACGAAAACAGGGGCAACTGTCGGCGAGTACGCCGACCAACCTTTCAGGAGAAAGGTTGGCTACCTTTTGAATTTGTAATCATTCGATAGATCGCAACATTTATAATTCCGCTTGCGAACTATTCACTATTCACTACTAACTCTTCACTAATTCAAAAGCCTCTTGCGGCGCGGATGTCGTCGAAATCGCGGAGATGATAGGAAATGCCGACATAATCAAGAGTTCGGCACAACGCCCGAAGTGCAACACCTATCCCGTCAGCACCACTGTAACCTCCGTATTGACCGCCGCCCTTCAAATGCGGCTCCAAATCCAGAAAAACACCCGGTATCCCGCGACTCCGCAACTTCTCCTCCAACGAAGGAAGAATTGAAGCCAAATCACGAAAAATTCGCTCATGCCCCGTTTCACCTAAGTCCAACGGTACAAAATTTTTCATTTTATTTTCTTCAATATGACCGCCTTTTTCTGTTCGCCGCGAATTGGCAAAATCCTTTATGTGAATCCAACCAAGACCGGATTTCATCGCCTCATACTGTTCAAAAATATCCTGCGATGAATAACCTTGCATCACAATATTTCCGCCGTCAAAAATCAATACCATTGCAGGATGATTGACCTGCCGGTAAATTTCACTCAGAATAATTCCCTCATGACCAATCAGGTTCGCCTCCACTTCAAGCCCAAACGTCAAATCACTCCGATGACAAACTTCGGCAATTTTACCAAGCCATTCGACCGACTTCGCAAGATAATCATGCGGATCAGTTCCTTTCGGCGGATAAAAAGAAAAACCCCGAATCAACTTCGTCTCCAACGCATGCGCTAAATCACACGCCAAACGAACTTCATCAAGATATTTTGAAATTGGAACATAAGCATTCGTTGTTCCGTCATCAACATCTTCAAGTTTGGTTTTGCCGATTGGCGAACCAAGCGAAGAAACATTGAGACCATATTCGTCCTGAAATTGGCGAATCCGTTGAATATCACTCTTCGTCAACTTCATAACATTTTTGATTCCGTCTCCAAGATTGACAAAACGAATACTGTAATACTGGAGACCCAATGCTGCAAAAACAGCAAATTGCTCGACAATCGTTTTATTATTAGTCGATTCGTCGGCAAAACCGGACAAAAATACCCGCGGTGTTGGTTTCATAGTCGATTGAGTAAAAAGGTTAAAATTAAAAGGTATTGTGTATAAATACCCCGTAAATGAGTGAATAGTGAATAGTTAATAGTGAATAGTTAATAGTGAATAGTTAATAGTGAATAGTTAATAGTGTCGCAAGCGGAATTATTACATCGTTAATTTTCTTCCGTCCTGAAAGGACAATATAAGCCAGCCCTACCCAACGGGTAGGGTTGAAATTGCAAAAATAATTTCGCCCTGAAAGGGCAACATATAGTTTAGTTAATAGTTATGAGTGAATAGTTAATAGTGGCGCAAGCGGAATTATTACCAAAACATTTGTAATTCCGCATTGCGAAACTCTCCACTTTCCACATTCAACTCTCCACTTTCTTTAGTTCCTGCGGGACTAACAACATCCAGTGTTATCCAATCTTTAACTATTTTTTTCATAGATTATTTTTCCTGTTTTTTCTATTTCATTTATAAAATAGTTACCGTTTTTTTTAATTAGTTTCAATTCTTCTTTTGAATACACCAGAATATCTAAAGCGATTTTGTGATTTATTTTTCTTACTAATTTACGAATGTATAATTTTTTATCCATTCTTTCTTTATAAGATTTTGCGACATTATTATTATCCAGAATAACCATTAAATCTATATCACTATCATCAGTGGCGGCATTATTGGCGTGCGAACCGAACAGGATAATCTTATAAGGATCAGACACCTTCAAACACAAAATTAAGTCGTCTAATATAGCGTCAATTTCCATGATGTTTTTTTGGTGGTGTTGGTACGATGGGCGGTGGTGGTGTGGTTTGTGGTGTTGGTGGTGGGAGATTGGGGGTATTGGCGGGAGTTGGTTTGGAGGTTGGAGCGGCAACAATTGGTTTTGTTTTTGCGGCAACCGGATCACCGTGCGAAGGCTCAGGAACCGCCTCAATAATTTTAGCAATCACGTCATTAACATCAACACCTTCCGCATCGGCGTTGAAGTTTGTGAAAATACGATGGCGAAGCACCGGAAAACACATCGCACGAATATCATCACCGGAAACCGCAAACCGTCCGTTGAGAATTGCCCGTGCTTTTGAGGTTAAGATAATACTTTGAGCGGCACGCGGACCGGCTCCCCATGCCAACCAGTTTTGGACGAATTGCGGGCTGTATTTTTCTTTGGGGCGTGTGGAACGCACTAACTCTACCGCATAATCCACAATATGTTCGGAAACCACAACCTGCCGGACAAGTTGTTGAATCCAAACGACATCAGACGCTTGAAGTACCGGTTCGATATCGATTTTTTTGGTTTGGGTGGTTGCCATAACGATTTGGCGTTCTTCCTCTTTGTTGGGATAACCGATATAAATGGAGAGCATAAACCGGTCGAGTTGTGCTTCGGGCAAGGGATAAGTTCCTTCTTGTTCGATTGGGTTTTGTGTTGCCATAACGAAGAAGGGCGGTTCGAGCGGGTAGGTTTTACCGGCAACAGTAACTTCATATTCTTGCATTGCCTGAAGAAGGGCGGCTTGTGTTTTTGGGGGAGTCCGGTTAATTTCGTCGGCGAGCGAGATATTGGTGAAGATTGGTCCCCGGACAAACCGGAATTTACGTTCATTGGTTTCGGGATCAACATCGATAATTTCCGTGCCGGTAATATCGCTTGGCATCAGGTCAGGGGTAAACTGAATCCGGTTGAACTTCATTTGCAACGCTTTTGCCAATGTCGAAACCGTCAATGTTTTAGCGAGACCGGGAACTCCAACCGTCAGGCAATGCCCGCGTGCAAAAATGCAGATGAGCATTTGCTCCAACATTTCATCCTGTCCGACGATCACTTTATGTACTTCGCGGAGTAATTTTTCTTTTGCCTGACAAACACGGCGAACCATTTCTTCTGGACTGAGTGGTGTGGTATTAGACATTGCCGACTTAAAATTGTTGATTGGAAGCAGATTGGAAATTGGAAAAAGGAAAGAACCAACACAAATTTTCACTATTCTAATCAAATAACTGTAAAAAAATACCCCCGTCTCAAAAAAACAATTAAGGTAACTTCTAAAACCACAAATATATTTTTATTAGCCACAGAGAACACAGAGAGGAAATTTAAAAAAAAAAAAATATTTTGTAACGTTGATGTTATTTTGATTTTCCGGTCAAAAATAAAATAAATTGATTATTTTTCAAGAATTTTGCCGAATATTTACGAATCCGTGAAAAAAAAAGAAAATATCCCCCTATTGACACTAACAGGAGTTATGATACGCTTTGAACCTGATTCGACCACAATGCGTTATTTCTTGCCGATTTGTTTTTCGGCAAACGTGCTGGTGGTTATTTCAAAACCTTTGTAAAAACTAAGGAGTTTAACAATGGAAAATTTAATGGGATGTTTGGTTGTGCTTTTCGGAATTTTTATGGAAAAATTCCAGCAAATGTTAAACATGGTAGGCTGGGCAAACCAGGGGGGGGCAGATGGAGTAGGAAGAGTTCACGCTCTAAACTCTTTCGTTCCGCTTCATTCGGCTTTACGTTAGTCGAACTTCTCGTGGTGATTGCGATTATCGGAATGTTAATCGCTCTTCTGTTGCCAGCCGTACAAGCAGCGAGGGAAGCCGCTTTTTTAAAAAAAAGTCCAAAATAATTTATTTTTTTTCCTGTTTTTTCCTCAAAAATGATAAAATGGGCAATCTAGGGAGACTAGAACGACCGTCAAAAAATCAGGATCGTAAAAAATCCCCCTACCAAAATATAACAAACTCCAATTTTTAAGGCTCTAAACCAGTGCCAAATTGACTTACTAAGAAATCACGTAAGTCTAATAAATTTGTGCACGATTTTAGTTTTTCCAAGTTTAACACCGTTACATTTTTGTCTTTTTGTAACAGTTCGTTGTCTGATAAAACCTGTGCATAAGCCTTCTCTTTTTGTAATTGTAAATAATGCTTACGCCGCACTTCTGCACTATTACCAAAAATAGCATCAAGCGTTTTTTCACTGTAACCGAATTTCTCTAAATCCGTGATACAACTTGAACGAAGATTCACAAATAATTTGGGCCAACGCTCTAATCCCGATTTTTCAATTGCATTAGCCAATACTTGCCAAGCATACCAAGCTCGCTGGTACGCTTCTGGAAAAACTAAATCTGACGAATTACCGGAAAATCGTTCAAATATCTCACGCACTTCACAAAACAACGGAACTTCACGGGAACCTGTTTTTGTATCATTATCAATAAATATCAATTTATCACGTATATCACAAAAACGAAGTTTACGTATTTCCGAAGGTATGCGTAAGCCGGCATAACGACCAAGAACTATTACTAATCGCTCAAAATCGTCATTGCAATTTTCTAATACCTTTGTCAATATCTCACGCGTTACGTAAAATTGACGTAACTCATTCGTGGGTTTACCGTAACTTAACTTCTTAAAAGGATTGTCCGTTAATAATCTAAGTTCAACAGCATAATCAAATATCGTAATACATGCACTTACGCCGCGATATACTGTACACTCTGAAAGATTATCACTACAACAAGCCAAAAACTTTTTAGCCTCACTAACGGTTATCGTACATACTCGTGTCTCTTTGTTAAAGTAACGATAAAACCGCTTGTACCAATCCTTATAAAATTTTTGCGACTTAAGTTTTAATTCGATTTTTGTCTCTGAAAATCGTGCAAAAAACTCTTCCAACGTCAAACCAGATACG
>JAISNF010000582.1 GCA_031276415.1 Planctomycetaceae bacterium | reverse complement strand
AAACAAGCATGAAGATATTTTTCAGCGTTGTAAACAGGAATAATAAAGGAAACTTTCGGCATAATAGTTATTGTGTAATTAGGGATAAATAATTAAGCGGCACGTTTTAATTTATCTCGGAATTTCCGAAATGTAATTTCGGCTTTGCGTAAAGCAATATGAATAGTATTTTCGGCGGCAGCAAAACGGGAACCTTGTAAAGCGTAATAAAAAACACGAACACGGCGTTTGAGTTTATTTTTTTGCGATAAATATTCCAGTTCATCCTGACCAATTCGGTCTTTCACCATGCGTAAACATTCCGCTTGTTGATATGTTGGTAAATGAAAATACATATCACAAAAATTTTTTAATTTTTGATATAGAAACAACCGTTTCCATTCGCCGTGATAATTACCCGTTTCCTGTAACATTTCTTTAATGCGATCATAGGTTGCCGGTAATCCCCTCCAATATTTTTTTGATGGATCATTTGATGTAGATAACGAATGAAACCGCCAATGGTACATGGTTTCCGGCAACAATGCCAACTTCGGTTTATGAATTTGGGATTTCCATTGCATAAAGATATCTTCGTTGTATTGACCGATAGGACATTGGATATTGTTATCCAGTAAAAAACATGACCGCCACAGTTGTAACCAAATCATACAATAATGTACTAATAGTGTGTAATCATTTTCCGTCAACGAATGTTTAGCAGTCAATTCTTTCATTTTGCAACTCCAACGATGTATTTTAGTTCGGTTTTGATTTTGTCCGTGATCAAAGAAAAAATACGTTGTATCTGCTTGTTCGGCGTCCGCAATGGCAACTGCTTTTTCGCAAAGATCGGGTTCAATGGTATCATCGTCATCAACGAAAAGCGTATATTCGCCTTTGATGTACGGATACGCTGCATTTCTCGCACCGGCAATTCCAACATTTTGCTGGTGAATAATTGTAAAGCGTTGATCTTTAGCGGCGTATTCGTCCAGAATTTGCGGGCAAGAATCCGGCGAACCATCGTCAACACAAATAATTTGAATATCCGCCAACGTTTGATTCACAACAGAATCCAAACAAGCATGAAGATATTTTTCAGCGTTGTAAACAGGAATAATAACGGAAACTTTCGGCATAATATTTTCGGTTTCTACTAAGTAGACGCTATCGGTTTCGTTTAACGAATTGAGTAACAGAGTAATAATAGAAAAAATACCGGTAACACGTCAAGAGTATTTTACGAATTTTTTTGCTCTATTTTTTTGCTCTTGACAAAAGAACTGTTTTTCGCCATGATTCGCCACAAAAAATAGGTTTTTTATTTAACCACAGAAAACACAGAATTCACAGAGAGGAATTTTTTTAAAAAAATTATTTTAGATCAAAAGTCAATGATAATATTAGGAAACTTCTAAAAACATTGTTTTTTAGTAACCATTCATTGAAATTTAGCGGATGTTTTTTGATGTATAGTCGCTCAATATTCGCCCTGATAAGGGCGTAACTTTCATAACCGCAGGTCAGCGACCTGCGGTAACAAATCCACCCATCCTTTCTGCCCTGAAAGGGCAGGATTTTATTGACATTATTAACGCAAAAAGTGCTGCCCCTAGCGGGGCAGAGTTGTGAGCGGCGGACTTTTAACCGCAGGTCAAAGACCTGCGGTTATGAAAATACCGTCCCTATCGGGACGAAGAAAAAGCAACAAAATCATTAAATAATAAAAAAATACCGTGAACGGGTACAAAAAATTTGTAGTTTTTAGAAGTTACCAATAATGATAACCTCAATGGCGTTTTTATACAGGAAAATAGAGATTTATATTTGTTATGTTTTTTTGAGTTTTTGTGTGTTTATTCCGCCGCTCAATGCCCAAGAATCCGGCAAAAATAGTTCTCCGTCCCAAGAAAAAAATGTTGAACCGGAAACCTGCTCCGCTTCTGCCGAGTTGGACAAAAAGTTGGACAAAAAACAGTTTTATCTGTTACGAACCGGTTTTCTGACGGAAGGAACCGCCACAAATGACGGAAAACAATACCTGCTCAAAACTAATTTCGGTACAATGTCTGTCCCTGTTGCCAATGTGGAATTTGTCGGCGAAACACGCGAAGATGTTTATCGCTATAAAAAAGGATTCACAAATAATCGGGATTGTAAGGAATTGATAAAATTAGCGGAGTGGTGTTTCAATAACAAGTTGACTCAACAAGGTATTGCGGAATATCAACTGGCGTTACAAGCGGCTCCCAACACCATTTTAGCCGATGTTATCCGAAAACGTCTGGAAACATTACAAAATTCAACTTCAGAACCAACCGGTTTGTCCGGCGTTCAAACGGTGTTTTCCCAGTCTTCGGAAGAATCGGACAACACCGAATTTAATCGTTGGAAAAACGGCATTCCCAAACCGGTTGTTGATTCTTTTGCGAAAATAGTTCAACCGGTTCTTGTTTCTCGTTGTGCCGCAACAGATTGTCATGGTTCAGGCAGTGAAAACCAGTTTAAACTCAGTATTCCCAGCCACACACACGGCAACACCACTTACCGGAATCTTCAGTCGGTTTTGCAATGGATTGATCTTGATTATCCGGTGGAAAGTCAATTACTTTCCGTATTGATTTCTTATCACGGCGGTACAAAAGCGGCATTCAGTGTTGAGTCAACTCAATATAACAATATTGTCCAATGGGTTCGGTTGACGGCAAAAGAACTGCCGAATGAATATCGTACACAACCTGACAATCAGAAAATTATTGATCAAAAAATTACCGATCAAAAAAACACCGATCAAAAAAACAATTTCCAATCAGCCCAAAATGAATCAGTGTTACGGCAAAAAGAGAACGTTTTACCTCCGGCACTTCGCGATGCTATTCTGCGTGAACCCGCAACAACTTCTCCACTTCCTGAAAATCCCGATTCCGTTCAAATTAAAACAAACCGGACAATCCCGAACAATTACTCGCCAACACGTTTGAATATTCCTAATGCCCCGTTGCAAAAATCACCGGCAATAAATGATTTACCGCCGACAACAGATTCCGCAAAAGACCCATTCGATCCTCACTTCTTCAATCTCCGGTATCACGGAAAATAATTTAGGGAACATCTAAAAACCACAAATTTATTTTTATTAACCACAGAGAACACAAAGTTCACAGAGAGGAAAAGTGTCCGCAGATTACGCAGATAAGCGCAGATTGTCTTTTGAGAATACGAAACAACAAAATAGACAAACAATTTTTTTGTTGTTTTCTATTTTAAAAATCATCTG
>JAISNF010000562.1 GCA_031276415.1 Planctomycetaceae bacterium | reverse complement strand
ATTTTTTGCGAAATTATCTGCAAAACCAGTTTTTCAGTAAGAAATCGCGGCAAGAATGTCCGGTTTTTACAATCCGCACCATGCCGCTGACTTTGACAGTATATATACTGACTGTTTTTTCCACCAACCAAGTAAGTTTCGCCACAAATTCCACATTTTATCAAACCGGACAAAAGATATTTACCGTGATAACATGCATTTTTCCTAAGCCTTCCATCTTTGTCTCTTTCCGTACTTTGCCTACTTTTTAATATATTTTGGGCTTTGGTAAATTGAGAATCATCAATCAATCGGAGTTCGGGAAACTGCTCTGATTAACATTGAAACGGTTTATTGCCGTTTCGTTATTTTGTATATCCGCCCGATGGGTAACTGTCGCGTCATCGGATTTCCGCATCGCCGAGGATTGTGCATCGACCACAGACGAGTAAAAACTGCGAACTAAACTCGATAAGGAGACCAAGACACGTTTTTATAATTGAATGTTTCTCACACAGGAAATATCGTTTCAATTCATTAAGAACCGTCTTGTTGTTCGTACCGTCTGTTTCTTTAATCGACTTTTTTGACAGGAGTTACAGAATTTATGGGATTATGTTAAAGGGTGAATTTTATTTTTTGTATTCAAAAATAGAATTTCAAATTATAACAGTTTTAATTAAAAATCCTGTAACTTCTATTTATCCTGCCAAAAAAAATGTTGATACAATTATTCTTTCAGAAGGAGTTTATCAATGCAAGAATCTAATTGTGGGATTGGAAATGCAGATTGTCCGGCTTGCGAAACGTGAAACGCCGAATAGTCAATTTTATTCTCCATAATATTTATCCATAATATTGAGACATCCTTGACACAATCATTTTGGACTTTTATAATTGTTTATTCGTGTCCAATTTCAGTGATTATTGATTAGTGATCATTTTGAGATTTTGTCGATTCGGTTTCTTTTAATTTCGATACCAATTTGACCCAAACAATTAACCCCAATTTAACCCAAACAAATTTATTTATGACTAAAAAAATTTTTGCAGGACTTTCGTTTTTGATACTTTATGTATTTTTCTTTGTTGTTGCCGGAAATGCGCAAACGGCGAAGAATGTTATTCTCTTGATTGGCGACGGTAACGGCTTCAACTCCGAATACGCAGGAACTTATTACCGTTACGGCGACGCCGGAAAACAACGTTATCAGTCTTTTCCGGTTGCTCTTGCCTGCACAACCTATTCACGTACAAGTAAGGATGTCAAACTTCCCGCCAGTGTAACAGGTTATGATCCGAAAGTGTTTTGGGAAACAGTCGCCAATGGAACACAAAGTACCGAGTTTACCAAAACAACAGATTCCGCCGCATCAAGTACCGCAATTCACGGCGGAATTAAAACAAGTAACGGAAAAATCGGAATGACCTACGATAAAAAAATAATCGAACTGATTTCGGAAATCGCCGCAAAACACGGCAAAAAAACCGGAACCGTTACAACAGTTCCCATGTCTCACGCCACACCCGCCGGATTTTCCGTACATGAAGCCGAACGCGGTGATTTGCAAACGATTTTTCTAAAAATGGTTGCAGAAACAAGCCCCCTTTCTGTGGTCATGGGTTGCGGACATCCGTTTTACGAACGCGGTAAACCCATCAAAATTAAAGATAATGAAGAGGAAAAAGAAAAAATAAAACGTTTCAGTTGTGTCGGCGGTGAAAAAAATTGGGAAATAATGAAATCAGGAACTCTTAATAATTTTAAAGTTATCGAAACTAAAAATCAGTTTGAAGAACTCGCCGCCGGAAAAGGAATTATTCCTGATAAAGTTATTGGCGTTGTCCGTTGTCACGGCGATATTCCTCCGGTTGACGGCAACCTTGATGATGTAACATCAACACAGGAACTTCTTGATAAAAATTACAAAAAAACCGATTGGAATCAACTCCCCAGTTTGTCAACAATGTCGCTTGCCGCACTGAATGTTTTGACTCAAAATAATTCCAACGGTTTTGTCCTGATGATTGAAGGCGGCGCAATTGATCATGCAAATCACGGACGCAATATAGAATCAAGCGTTTTGGAACATACCGGTTTTTCAAAAACAGTTGATACGGTAATTGATTGGGTTGAAAAGAATAGTTCATGGCAGGAAACATTGGTTATCGTTACCGCAGACCATGAAACCGGACAAATCTGGGGACCGGCAACTTTTGACGATGATAATAAGAACGGCGTTTACGATGAAGGCGATTCCTTCAATGCGTTCCGGCAAGTTCAAAATAACGGTCGCGGAAAAATCCCCGGCGTACAATATTGTTCCGGCGGTCATACCAATGCGTTGGTTCCGCTTTACGCCAAAGGAATAGGCGCCGATCTCTTTCTCAAACAAATTAAAGGAACCGATCAAAAAGCCGCCCAATTTTGGAACTTTTCAGGACAATTTGTAGATAATACCGATATTTTTCATGTCATTAAAACAGTTATCGTTCCGTAAAATATTCACGTAAAAATATTCGTTCCAATCGTGAAATCACGCCCAATAATTAACGTTAAAATTATTTTTTTATTGATATTGACCATTGACATTTACCGTTTAACAAGATTATAATTATTCAGGCAATACGGTTAATTTTGAATATTTAAATATTTGTATTTTAATTTGATCAGGATAGATTATGAATTTATTTGATTTTACGGAAATTCCGGCTGACGGAGAACGTTGGGTTCGGTTTGCCAAAGATTTTTTGCAACAAATTGGTTTTCATATTGAGACGCCGCCTTATCGAAATACAGAAAATGTTTTTGATTTTTGTGCGGTGGAACAAATTCCGGGCAAATTTAATTATCATCCGTTTCGTTGGCTTGTCAGTTGCCGGCACAAAGCGGCAACTCGCACCGCTGTTAAAGAAAGCGAAGAAGCGGATATTCTTGAACGTTTACTTCGCAGCCGAGCCGATGGATTTCTCGGTTTTTATTCGACTTCTGTTGCGTCTTCTTTGGAATTTTATCTCACGGAAATTAAAAACAAGTTTCTGATTAAAGATTATCGGATTCTTGATGCAAAATTTTTGGAAACATATCTTGAAACAGCCGGTTTTGCCCGAATTGCGTTTCGTTATTTTCCTAATTATGCACAAACTCATCAGGTTCTTCATCTTGTTGAAGATGATTATTTGCCGATTCTTTGTGAACATTGCCGGAAAGACCTGCTCAAAGCACTTTTCACGGAAGATCAGGAAGGAGTTGTTGTTCGGTTGCGGCGGCGGCAAGATACACATGAGAAAACAACGGTTATTACCAATATTTATGTTGCATGTAAAGGCGATTGCGATGCACAATTACAGACGAAATATTGTAACGGAACAAATATGAGTGCGGTTAGTTGGACGCATCTTTCCGATCTTGTTTCATCGCCGGTTTTTCTGGACTGGACGCTTTCGCTCATCCGAAAAATCGGAACCGATGAATTTACTTACACGACTTCGGCATTGGAAAAGGAAATCTATTTGTTAAAAGCATTTGCCCAATACACGCTTCGTGAACCAACCGGCAAAAACATGACACCTGCACAAAAAATAAAATTTTTGTAATGTTTTCAAAATATTTTCAAAGTGTTTTCAAAACGGAAAATATTTTTTGAAGCGGAATTTGTGGTTTGAGATTGTAATTGTAACATCGCAAACTCCGCAATCGCAAACTCCGCAATTACAAACTCCGCAATTACAAACTCCAAAATTACAAACTCCAAAATTACAAACTCCAAAATTACAAACTCCAAAATTACAAATTTCACAATCGCAAATTCCCAATTACAAACTCCGCATTCGCACATTACTCACAGATCATCATGTCCACAATTACCCGAATCAGTATTTCCGTTGAGGAAGAACTCATCAAGAAATTCGATAGTTTTTCCGAAGAGCATGGTTTTCCGACACGATCAGAAGCCATTAAAAGTATTATTCATGACGTTCTGATTAAAGAGGAATGGACAAAAGGTGTTTATGTTGCGGGAAGTATTTCTCTGGTGTACAATCATCACAAACCCGGTATTGTACAAAAATTACTGAAAACGCAGCACAATTTTTGTTCTGAAATTCAATGTTCACAACATGTTCATCTTGATCACGATAATTGTATGGAAATCATCGTTTTACGCGGAACAAAAGAACGAATCAGCGAAATTCTCAAACAATTGCGTCAAATCAAAGGTCTTAAACATGTTGTTCTGACCATGACAACCACCGGAAAACATTTGCATTAAACAAAACAATAAATATATTTGTTGCAAAATATATTCATTACAAACGATTTTGTAACGTTCAATTTTATTATCCGCAGAATCTAATTACAATTTTTCTTTTACTGATTTTATGCCGGTTTATCAACAATTTGTGAAGCAGATTTTGAATCCGCTTGATCTTTGGCGAAGCGGTGATTATGAAGAAATCCGTTACTTAAAAGAATTTGAGCGGACACAATTTCTTCCGCCGGATGAACTTCGCGAACTTGTTTGGCAGCGTTTGCGGCATATTCTTGACGTGGCGTATCGGCAAATTCCGTACTATAAATTCGTGTTTGACCGTGCGGGAATTATTCCGAGCGATATTAAAACGGATGCGGATATGTTATCCGTACCGATATTGGAAAAACGCGACGTGCAGGCAAATCTTCAAACAATGCTTGATCCTGAGTTTCCGAAAAATCATTTGATTTTTGACAAAACCGGCGGTTCAACCGGCACTCCGGTTAATTATTATTACAGTATGAAACGAAAATGGGCAAGGCAGGCGGCGATGTTGCGGCATGATCGTTGGGCGGGTTATGATGTTGGGCAACGATTGGCGTCTCTTTGGGGTGCGGCGCGTGATATGCCGGCTTTGGGTTGGAAACAAAAAATTAAATCGTTGATTTTTCCCCAAATTATTCAACTCAATTCTATTCGGATGACGCCGGAATTAATGCTCGAATTTAACGAACAATTGAAACGTTATCGACCGCCGGTTATTTTGGCTTATGCGAATGCGTTGGCTCTTTTCGCTTCTTTTTTGAAACAGCAAAACGTTTCCGTTTATCAACCGCGAGGAATTATTACTTCGGCGGAAGTTCTTACGTTGAAGGATCGAAAATTAATTGAAGAAACATTTGGTGCTCCGGTATTCAATCGTCTTGGTTGCCGTGAATTTTCAGTGATTGCCAGTGAATGTGAGCAGCATAGCGGAATGCACTTGATGGCGGAAGGGCTTTATATTGAGTTGGTTCGCGGTTCACGTCATACGGAAACCGGTGAAACCGGCGAAATTCTTGTAACGGACTTGCTGAATGAAGCGATGCCGATGATTCGTTACCGGCTTGGCGATACGGCGTCGTGGGTTAGCGGAATTTGTCCGTGCGGTCGGTCATTGCCGAGAATTGATAATGTTGCCGGACGAGTTACGGATTTTATTGTCGGAATGGACAATCGGCTTTGTTCCGGTGTTGCTTTGGCGACTTTTATCGTTTCAAAACGTCCTTCTTTTGGGCAGATTCAAATTATTCAGGAAGAATACGGGAAAATTTTGTATCGGGTTGGTTGCGGTCAAAATAAACCGCTTCAACAACATGATCTCGATTTTCTTCAGGAACAAACCGAACTCTATCTCGGTAAAGGAATTATTATCGATTACGAATATGTTGACTCAATTCCCCATGAACCCTCTGGAAAATTTATCTTCTCCAAATCAACCATCGCACGCAAAATATTTCAGTAATAATCGGATCAATAATTAGAGTAATCGTCAGAATTGCAATGTGTTTTTGTTTTAGATTTTTGATGATACGTTTTTTGTTCAGCAGGATTTTCAACAATGTCAAAATAACAATAATTTCAAAATTCTGTTTTTTTTCGGGTAATTTCGTCAATACGTATTGTTTCTTTCCGGTTTTCTTCGGCTCGATATTTTTCGTATCGTTTTTCTTTGAGTTTTTCAATCATTTTTAGTTCTTTATTGGCTTCAAGAACAGCATTACGGCGCAATTCGATTTCCGCATCAATTTGCTGAAGGCGTTCCTGAACGTCATTAATTTGAGCATTCAGATAGGCTTCGTGTCTTCGGAGACCAAGCAAAAACTCAATATCAATAGTTTCTGTTTGTAATCGTTGTCGTCCTGCTACAATATTTTCGGCAAGTTCCTGTTTGAGTTCCTGTTGTTTTTCCTCAACAATCCGCCGCGCTTCGTAAGCCTTTGCAAGTTCTCCCTGCTTCTCTTTCAGAGTATT
Source organism: Planctomycetaceae bacterium (assembly GCA_031276415.1). Classification (GTDB taxonomy): domain Bacteria; phylum Planctomycetota; class Planctomycetia; order Pirellulales; family Thermoguttaceae; genus WRKP01. The sequence goes on along the minus strand of JAISNF010000562.1, from coordinate 278 downwards.
ATCACGAATCGTTATGAGCGGTTCAAGTTGAAAACGGAAAGCCATAAATATAATTTACAAAAAATATAACGTTATGGTAATCATTCACGGTAATAGGATTAAATCGTAAAGTCGCAATGTATTGCGTCTCTAGTACAGTTGATGATTGAAATTTTGTAATTATTCACGAGTATGGATGGAATCGGTTTGAATCGTAGAGACACAATGCATTGTGTCTGTCTATTTTGTAATCGTTCAAGTAACGTAAAATGATGTGTTTCCTACGCCCTGAAAGGGCA
>JAISNF010000505.1 GCA_031276415.1 Planctomycetaceae bacterium | reverse complement strand
TTTTTTCTAAAAAACTTAGAATCGTTTGATGATATTCCGTCTATTTTCCACGAACCGGTATTTGAAAAAGCCTTTGACGCCGCTGAATATTACAAATATTCGCCAAAACTTCAAGAAGCGTATCAAAATGACCTCAAAGTTTACCGTGACAATCGTAATGTTGTCGAAACTGCACGCATCGAAGGCGAAAAGAAAGGCAAAACCGAAGGCAAAGCGGAAGGTTTGGCAGAGGGTGAGGCAAAAGGTTTAGCCAAAGGTTTGGCGGAAGGCGAAGCCAAGGGCAGAGCCGAAAGTTTGGCGGAAGCAGCCCGAAAACTCAAACAATCCGGTGTCGACGACGAAACTATCGCCAAAGCCACTGGTCTTTCCATCGACGAAATCAATCAATTGTCTGAACATTGATTTTGTTGTAATTTGTGTGATTGGATGATTTTTTGCTATGAAAATTATTTTTTAAATATAAAACAACGTAAAAATGAAATAACAAATAAAGAAACAAAAAAATGTTCGCATGCTTTATTGTTTCGTTTTTTTAATAATCTTGTTTATATTCTCTAATCCTGTTGAAAGTTTAGGATGGAGCGAACTGGATACACAGGATGCGGTAACAATGCCCCAATTAGTTGGCGGTTGGCTTGTTATCGGCAAAATTAAAAGAGATAAAATAGAAAAGATAAAATAAAAAATCCTTCCTCCCCAATAGAAAAGGGAGGAAGGATTTTTGTGAAATAACAACGGAAAACCGACCCAAAACAATCGAATTTTCCCTTCACAAGCTCCCCGAGAAGGACTCGAACCTTCGACCTACGGATTAACAGTCCGCCGCTCTAACCAACTGAGCTACCAGGGATCAAAATCGTAAAAGTAAAATGTTAACCCCTTTCAAAAAAAATACAAGGGGGGAAAATGAAAAAATATAAATTTAGCGAATATTTCATCGGTAAATATTTCAGCCGAATTTACATGTTTTTGATATAAATTCCAATATCCAATATCGACACTTTCCTAAAAGAACAATACAGAATATGCGTAAAATACGGCATTTTTTAACCATTAGGTAACTTCCAATAACCGGCATTTTATTTAAACACAGAGAAGAAAAATTTAATTTTATAAAGTTATTTTAGACCAAAAGTCAAATATTAAATAACGTTTTGATTCTAATTAAAAATTTCCTCTGTGTTCTCGGTGTCCTTTGTGGTTAATAAAAACATATTTGTCGTCTTTAGAAGTTCCCATAGGTAAAAACTTTCGGAGAAAGATTGGTAACCTCTTGATTTTCTCTCGTAAACAAATTAAAAAAAGGCATGGTTAAGACAAAATCGAAGTATATTTTTAGATTTTCGTAATATTTTCAACTTAGGAATATAGAAATTAGGAATAAAAAGGCATGATTGGTTTTTTCGGTCTTTTTGCGGATAATAAACTTCAGTCTTTGGATGGAGCCGATTCTTGCATGGATTACGTTTCCCAAAACGGAATATTCTTATTGGTTCAAGGACTTTTAACCGGTAAAACTCCACAGGAACTTCTTGATTCTTATTTCAGAACAGAAACATTATCGGTTGACGGTTTGGAAGGGAATTTTGTTCTTGTTTTGGTTGATGCCGTCCGGCAAACAGTATTTTTGTATCGGCATCTTGTCGGAAGTTACGAAACCTATTACGCTCAAACCGCAAACGGTTTTTGTTTCGGGAGTAATTTGGCAACACTTGCCCGACGCAGTGGTCTTTCGCTTCGTCCTAATGAATCCATGTTGCCGGTTTTGTTTTTGTACCGAATTGTTCCGGGACATTACACCCTTTTCGACAATATTTTTAAGTTACTTCCCGGTGAATTGGTTTCGTGGAAAGCAGGAATATTGCAACGTCAGCAACTCTTGACAATGCCCATGTTTGAAGAATCTCATAAAACCGATGAAAAAGAATCTGTTGATCGAACGGAATTTATTCTTGATAAAATACTTACCGATTGGTATTCACGTAAACCTAATTCAGCGGTTCTTCTTTCCGGTGGTGTTGACAGTATGATTCTTCAAGTGTACTGGAACAATATTTGGCGGCGTTTTGAGGCTCATCGGCAGACTCACCGACTTCCGCAAAGTGCTGCTGTTGTGCTTAATCATCCGTACACAAAACCTGATTTTGATTACACCATCAGTGCGGTTCGCCAACTCGGAACAGAACATCTGAATATCGATCAACAGCCTTTGTGTGCAGAAATGATGAGCGAAATTCTGTCACAAACCGGCGATATGCCGAATCATGTTCAGTCGTTTTATTTTGCAACACTTGCGGAAGGAATGAAAAAAGCCGGATTGGAAGCCGGAATTTGTGGCGAAGGTGCCGATGGAATGTTCGGTAATAGTTGTCCTGACGATATTCTTTCGGCGTTGATTTGGCAACGTAAAATTCCTGTGCCGATTTTTCGATCTTTGGCTGCAAAATTTATTGATTGGATCAAACCGCAAAATTATTATGCTCCGATTTTTCGGTTGGCGAACCATGTTACCGATTTTGATTATCCGCAACATCCGCAAAATAATGCGGCAACATTTACTGATTTTGACCGTGTTGAAGAGTTGTTTGGGCGTAACGGAATGCTTGAAGCGATGCGGTATCGCCGAAGTATTCTTGATCGTATGGCGGTTCCGTTGAGTTCCGCCGACGATCCGAATAGTTTGCTTCGTGCGCAATTGATTGGTTTTTTTGGCGAAGGGATTACAACCGCAACATATTGGTGTTCCATGTTCCATCTGCACGGAGTTGAAATGTACAATCCGTTTCAAGATTCCCGATTGATTCGGGTTGTTTCGAATATTCAGATTGATACACGGTTTGTTCACGGTAATCCGAAACAAGTTTTGAAAAAAGCATTAGCCAGACATGTTCCAGAGGAATTTAGTCGTCGTCCTAAACTGGGTTTTGGTCAACCGATTTTTTTGTGGCTTGCTCCGGGCGGTTGTTTATTTGATGCTGTCCGGCAAATTGACGATCAACCTTGGTTACCGCCAAAAGCAAAACAGGAAATTCTCGCAACTCCCAATTGGTTCCTTTGGACTCTTCTCTGCTACGATATTTGGTACAAAACATTTTGCCGATAGAATTTTGCCGATAGACAAACCGCAACCTGAAAAAATTGATTATCGCTGTTGCAATGTTTACGGCAAAATATTGTTCTTTTGATTTCTTCGTAAATAGATTAAATTTAATTACTTACGAAAATTTTGTTGAATAGTTACAAAAACAGGAACTCAATTCAAAAAAATTGAGTTCCTGCAAGAAGAATACGCAGAGGAGAGTAACTGCGTATTAATGAAACGGGGAGGATGGGAGAGGTGAAAATAAGTTACATTTTTTAACCTTTCGATTTGTTCAACTATCCGACAAATTACTTTTGTATTTATTGTTTTTATATTTATCGGGGTTTTAACCGTCCAATCATTCGATCAACGGCAATATCCATTTTATCCGGCGTATCATAGGTTCCTGCGGCGATTTCCGTTTTGATCCGATTGACAAGATCGAAACGAATTCCTGACGATGAGGAACTGTTGCTGCTATTAAGGTCGCTCAGTCGCAAGGCTTCATCAGAGAACTGAATATCATCTTGCAATGCGGCATAACGAGTTGATGCGGCGGAGGAATCCTGAGCCGATGTTGTCCGATGGGGACCTTGAATGTTATGGGCACCGTGGATATAAGTATTATAAATTTCCATTGTTATCTTTCCTTGAGTTTGTGATCCAAAGTCGGATCGTTTGGTTCTTCCATGAAAGGCTTCACATTGTTGCCTTCTTACACGAATATTACGGCAACATAAAAAATTTGTTCACTATTTAATCAAAATTTGATCAAAAAATTTACAATCTTGCCAACTATTTTTTATTATGCCGGCACGTCATCAACATACCTTACAAATATATTATAAATATACATTGTAAACTTTGTTTCGACTTAATTCTTTTTTTGAGTTTCTTCTAAAATTTTGATTTTTTTCATCAAAGATTAAATATCATCTGAATTTTCATCAAAGTTTTTACAATCGGTATTGTTTAGGAATTATCTCGATTTTTTGTAATCGTGCCAAGACGAAAAAGCGGTTTTTTACAAAAAACTTTGCGTTTTTTTTCTTTGAACCCCGATTTTATTTGCAGGATTGGAATACATAAGGTAAAATAAGATAAATATTCAAAATGGTCAATTTAGATAAAATGCTTTTTTTGAATACTTAAATTCTCAATTTACAAATTACGAAGGAGAAAAATAATGGATCCTATTATTTCGGATGCACTTCAGCAGCAGCAGGCTCAAATTGCGATGAAGGTTCAAATGTCTGTACTTCAAAAGACTCAGGATGTTCAGAAAAATATTGGTGAAGCGTTGGTTAGTTTGATTGAGGGGGCGG
>JAISNF010000453.1 GCA_031276415.1 Planctomycetaceae bacterium | reverse complement strand
TGCTACTGAGGTTGTTTTGTTTGGAAAAATTAGGTAAAAATGAGGTTTGGTGAAACAATGACAATACGTTTTCGCAAATTCCACTGAATAGTTACAAATAAAAAAATACCAACTTTTTTTAAGTAGCCGTGAACGGTTACAACCGCAGAATCCGCAGATAAAAGAAACAAGTCCGCTGATGACGCTGATAAACGCAAATTGTTTTACAGATTATTTTTAAAATATAAAAACAACGAAACGGTGAAACAAAATGAAGTTACAGTAAAATTATATTAAAGTTTCAGTAAAAATCGTCTGTTTTGTTATTTCGTATTTTCAAAAATTATCAGTGTTTATCGGCGATTATCTGTGTCATCTGCGGACAAATTTTTGTTTCCGTGTATTTTGCGGTTAAGAAAACAGGCAGTTACATTTACAGTAGGATTATTTTTCGTTACGGTTTAATGACATGACAACTTTTACTGCCAAACCAGCAGAACCCTTGCGATTGGGACTTGATATTGGATCGACAACTGTTAAAGTTGTTGTTTTCGACGACAACCGGAAACAAATTCTTGGCGCGTGGTATTCCCGTCATTACGCCGATGTGTTTCAGACATTACACACTCTTGTTTCGGAAGCCATACGTTATTGTGAACATCGTTGTTTCACTATTGCTGTAACAGGTTCGGCTGGTATTGGACTTTCGCAAAAACTTGGTATTCCGTTTGTTCAGGAAGTTATTGCCGGCGTCAAATCTGTAACGACATTTATTCCGCAAGCCGATGTGGTTATTGAACTTGGCGGTGAAGACGCAAAAATTACGTTTTTTGAAGGAAGCATTGACCAACGAATGAACGAAACTTGTGCCGGCGGTACCGGTGCTTTCATTGACCAAATTGCCGTAACACTTAAAACCGATGCGTCTGGAATTAACGATTTAGCATCGTGTTATCAGGTAATTTATCCGATTGCGGCGCGTTGTGGTGTTTTTACCAAATCTGATGTTACCATGCTGTTGAACGAAGGAGCGCGAAAGGAAGATATTGCGGCGAGTGTTTTGCAAGCGGTGGTTGATCAGACGATTGGCGGATTAGCGTGTGGGCGTAAAATTCGCGGTAATGTTGCATTTCTTGGTGGTCCGTTATTTTTTCTGCCGGAACTTCGCAAACGTTTTGCCGAAACACTTCATCTGACGCCGGAACAAACCATTCATCCTGAAAATGCACATTATTTTGTTGCGTTGGGGGCGGCGTTGCTTTCGGTTAAAAATGAAACGATGTCGGCAAACGAACTTCAGGAGCGGCTTTATTTTGTTACGCAACAGGAACACGGTAAAGAAACCGACCGGTTACCGCCGTTGTTTGTTTCGCGGGAGGATTTTGACAAATTTACGTTACGGCATGACCAATTAAAGGCTGACCGTGCGGAGCCGATCATTGCTTACGGCGATCTTTTTTTAGGGATTGATGCCGGTTCTACCACGACCAAAGCCGTATTGATTGACGATCAAAACCGAATCTTGCAAACGTGGTATGGTACAAACGAGGGTGAACCGATCAAAGCGGTTTTGAAAATTATTTCTGAAATGTACGAAATGTTACCGGCGGGAACGACGATTAAAAATTCCTGTGTAACGGGTTACGGTGAAATGATGCTTCGGGCGGCTCTTGGTATTGACGAGGGCGAAGTTGAAACGTTGGCTCATTTTCGTGCGGCAAATTATTTTATCCGTGATGTTTCATTTATTCTTGACATTGGCGGGCAGGATATTAAATGTCTTTACATTAAAGACGGCAGGCTTGATAAAATTATTTTGAATGAAGCGTGTTCTTCCGGTTGCGGTTCATTTATTGAAACATTTTCACGATCTCTCGGTTACGATGTTGCAATATTTGCGACAGAAGGGTTGTTTGCCGCTCAACCTATTGATTTGGGAACACGTTGTACGGTATTTATGAATTCAAAAGTGAAACAGGCGCAAAAAGAAAACGCAACAGTTGCCGATATTTCGGCGGGAATTTCTTATTCTGTTGCGAAAAATGCTTTGTATAAAGTATTGAAAATTGCCGATGTTTCCGAACTTGGAGATCGGATCATGGTTCAAGGCGGGACGTTCAACAATCCGGCGGTGTTACGGGCGTTTGAAAAACTGATTGGGCGTGATGTTTTTCGTACTGATATTTCGGGAATGATGGGCGCATACGGAGCAGCATTGATTGCTCATGATCGCGCCGCAAATCGGAAACACAAAAATCATTCTTCGCTCATCACTCCCGAAACAATAATTGATTTTTCTGTTCATTCGACACAAAAACGTTGTCAGGGTTGTTCCAATAAATGTCTGATCAATATTCATCGGTTTCCCGAAAAAAAAACATTCATCTCCGGCAATAAATGTGAACGCGGTATTGGAAAACAAACCGCTTCGGAACGTGAAAATTTGTTTCAATATCAATATGAACGTCTTTTTGATTATTATGAACCGCTTAGTGAGGACAAGGCTTTATTGGGTGAAATCGGGATTCCGCGTGTGTTGAATATGTACGAGAATTATCCGTTTTGGTTTACGTTGTTTCAGGAATTGGGTTTTCGGGTTGTTCTTTCCGATTCTTCTTCGCAGCGGTTGTACAATAAAGGAATTGACAGTATTTCATCGCAGACGTTATGTTTTCCGGCGAAACTGGTTCACGGTCATATTGTCAATTTGATTGAAAAGGGCGTCAAGCGGATTTTTTATCCTGCGTTACCGGTTGAAAAACGGGAATTTCAGGAATCAGTGTACACTTATAATTGTCCGGTTGTCGGTTCGTATCCTGAGGTGGTTCGGCTGAATATTGACGCCATTAAAGACAACGATGTTACGTTATTATCTCCGTTTTTACCATCTGAGGATTATCGTAAACTGGCGAAACTTCTTTTTGCGGAACTAAAATATCTGGGCGTAAAATACAATGATTTACAGCGGGCGATTACTTGTGCAGTTACTGAACAGGAATTGTACAAGGCGGATATTCGGCAAAAGGGCGAAGAGACTTTTTTTTCGTTGGTGGAATCCGGCGAGTCGGGTATTGTGTTAGCGGGCAGACCGTATCATCTTGATCCGATGATTCATCATGGTATTCCAGAGTTAATTGTTTCGGGGGGGGCGGCGGTGTTATCGGGAGATTCTGTTGCGCATTTGGGGCGGAATTTGCTTTTTCCGCTTCAAGTCGTGGATCAATGGGGTTATCATGCCCGGCTGTATCGGGCGGCAACATTTGTGGCGACACATTCGCAATTTCAAATGATTCAATTAACTTCATTTGGTTGTGGTCTTGATGCGGTTACTGCGGAACAGGTTACGGAAATTCTTGCTTCGGTGGATAAAGTTCACACCTTGCTCAAAATCGACGAAGGAACGCAACTTGGTGCCGTCAAAATCCGTGTAAGATCGTTGCTCTCAACAATGAACCAAAAAATAAAACAAAATAATTCCTCCAAAAATAAAACCGTAACTATTAATGATTAAATAGATGAAACGTATTCTTTTAATTGTGGAGACTTCACGATCTTATGGTCGTGATATTATGTCGGGGATTTCGCGATTTGCTTTGGAGCATGGCGATTGGTCGATTTATTTTGATGATCGTGGTCTTCTTGAAGAGCCTGCCGACTGGCTTCATCATTGGAGGGGGGACGGTATTATTTCCCGAACGGCGATTCCGTCTTTGCAACGTATTTTGAGCAGAAAGCATTGTCCGTTGGTCGAGTTGCATGGTAACGATAAAACGCATTTTTCGGAGGTTCGTATTTGCGACAAAAATCTTGGGGAAATGGCTGCCAACTATTTTATTGAGCGCGGGTTTCAACATTTTGGTTTTTATTCTTGCAGTGTACCTTGGTGGGTTCTTTCACGTTGTCTTGTGTACGAAAAAACAATTACTCAACGCGGTTTTGTTTGCAACATTTATTCGGATCATTCCGACAAGTCTTCGGGTTATTTTGATAAGCCATTGATGTTACATCCGGTTTGGGAAAACCGCTTTGAAAAACCGTTGCGTAAATGGTTGGAATCACTTCCCAAGCCGATTGGAATTTGGGTTGTTACGGATCATCAGGCGGTTCGTGTTTTGGAGGGATGTCGTGATCTTCGGTTTCGGGTTCCTGAGGATGTTGCAATTCTTGGAACGTCGAATGACACGTTGCTTTGTAATTTGACATCGCCGCCGCTTTCCAGTATTGATGTCAATGGTGTTACGATTGGATACGAAGCGGCGAAACTGTTACAATTAAAAATGAACGGTGTGAAATCTATCAAAACACCTGTGAATATTCCGCCGCTTCAGGTTGTAACGCGGCAATCTACGGACATTATTGCCATTCCGGAGCCTGATGTTGCTAACGCATTGGCGTTAATTCGCGAGCGGGCGTGTAAAGGAATAAGTGTTTCGCAAATAGTTGCGGAGGTTGGTATTTCGCGTCGTTCTTTGGAGCGTTATTTTGCGAAGTATTTGAATCGATCACCGCATGACGAAATTTTGCGTGTTCGTATTAACCACGCAAAAATTCTACTTCGTGTTACGGATCTTTCTATTTTGGCGATTGCCCGAAAAACCGGATTTAGCAATCGTGATTATTTTATTTCTGCTTTTCACCGTAACACGGGCATTACTCCGCAATCTTATCGTAACACAACATTTTCCCTCTCCGACGCTCGACACCAATAACCCACAACAATAATCGCCCATTTTCTTAACCGCATAAAAACGCCGAAACAAAATATAGTTACAATTCAGTAAATAGTTGGTAGGCAACCGTTCGTTGCAAAGGTT
>JAISNF010000411.1 GCA_031276415.1 Planctomycetaceae bacterium | reverse complement strand
AATATTACTATCGTTTTGACAACAATAATTTGTGAATTTTTTTATTGATTTCCAATGTTTATTCTTTATAAAATATTAACATCGTTTCCGGTCAGGATTATTTGTTTTTTCTTTTTTGTTTTTGTAACTATTTATTGGTTACGAAATGGTTTCGATTGGTGTCGGTTTCAATCGGAGAACAAAGCGGATAAAACCGTTGCGAAAATAACGGAAACGTTACGTCTTCAAAATCCCGAAGCGGCTGCCGAACTGGAAAAAATGCGACATCTGCACAATATTAACGCTTTGGCGGCAACATTTCAGGAACGAAAACAATTGGATGGTGTTGACGGACTTATCCGGCTTGCGGAGGAAGGAAAGAAAACACGGGCAATGTTTGATTTATCTTTAACGGAAATGGCTCTCAAACCAACATTGATTACCAACACCGAGCAACGTCAAGCCTTTCTCAATGCTCACGCTAATCATTGGCAACATCTTAATTGGGTACAAAAAAACATCAATGATCAAAATGTACAGTATTTCTTTAATCAGCACACAACCGAATATCTCCATCAACTTGAGAAATCGTCACAAAATCCCGACGAATGGCGGCGAGTCCGTGATAATCCGATGATGGTACAATTAATGATAAGCGGTGTTGATCGGGATGGTCTTGAATTTTATGATCGGGAAAAAGAATGGCTTGATGATGTACTTTATTTGTTGCTGACTTCTATTGATATTGATCCGAAAATTGATCATAATATAAATTACAATATTGATCATAATATTGACCGAAGTATTGACCGGACGGAAAATGTAACTTCCGAATTATCTGTTGCGAAATTAAATTCCGGCGGTTCAAAACATGACCAATGGACACAGCATCTTGTGGAAACGATTCGGAAAAATCATCCTTATTTTCGTGACGCTATTAAGGAATATCTTCAGGATTCACAGATAGAAATTGATACCGGACTTATTTTTGTGTTCGATATATTTGAACGGTATGGTCGGACGATTCAAATTTGTATCAACAAAGAAGCGATTCCGTTGGAAGAATTATTGGGAGTGATGTTTTCCAATCCTGATTATTGCGAACGATATTCACATTCGCCTGAAAATCTTGCGGCGCGACTGATTCATATTCGCCGTCAGATGCCTGATGTTTGGGAACATGCTGATCGGCAATTAGTGTTTCAACTTGCGGATGATGTGCCGGATATTGCCAATGATCTTTGCCGTAAATTCGGAACAGATGATATTGCTGCTTTTCTTTATCTAAATTATAGTGACGCAATTCGGCAGGCGTCTGCCGCCGTCAACAAATTCGGTGATCTGGCAATTTATATTTTGAACAAATATTCCGGTTCGGAATTGTTCAAAAAATATCTGAAAGATTTTTCGCTCGGAGTGCGTCTTATTCCGTATGCCGCCATGTTTGAAGATAAAGGTCTGGAACGTCTTGAAACCAATCGTGCGTGGCTGGACAAATATTTTGATACAGAAGGAAATCCGAAACAAGATAAATGGTATGAAACATTACCGGGCGGCGGTGCGGTAAAAGTGGCGGGGAATTGGGCAAAGGGTTATCCGTCTGAATGGAGCGAACTCGGTTGGGCGGCTTTGGATGTTACCGATGCGGCATTGCTCATTGTCTCGCTGGGAACGTCAACTCCTGTAACAGCAATGAAAACAGCAGGAACAACAAGCGTTAAAATCGGAACAAAAACTATCGCACGTGATACCGTAACAACTGTTCTTAAATCGGGAACACGTGTTACATCAAAAGGTTCGCGAAATCTGGCGAAAACACAAAAATCATTTTTGTTTCGTCAAGGAATACGCACACTGGCAAAACAGCCGCTTCATTTGATTCCTCAAGGCGGACGGCTTCTTGTTCAGACGGGAAAAAGTGTAGCAATAACTCCTTTGAAAAAACTCACCGGTGGTATTTATCGTTCAGCGCGTTCTGTTTACGTTTCATGGCAAGGAGTTAGTCCGGCGACACGTAAAATTGTTTATCGTTCACTTTTGACAACAGGACTTGTAATAACGTTATGGAATCGGACAATTCCCGAACTGAAAAATACGTTGCCGCAAATTGGTGAAAAAATCGGAGCGTTGATTGCCGATTCTGCTAAAATCGGTGCGGAAACATTGGCGGCGGTTCTCAACGGTTTTCTCGAACAATTATTAAAAACGCCCAATAATTCACGAGTGTTACCTTATATTGTGTATTGGGTTATTGTTGCGGTAATGTTTTCTGTAACATTTTTTGTTTGGTTACAGATTATATTACAGATTATTTTTCCGAAAATTCCGTTGAGATATTACAAATAATATTACAAATAATCATATTTTGTTAGGATATTTATTGATGTGTTCACCAGATAGTCAAGACGGTTCAAATCTGAACAAAAATATGTTTCGCGTTTCCATTCTTGGAGCCGAAGGAACCGGCAAAAGTTGTTTTTTTGCCGGTCTTGCTTTTCTTGGTTTTGATCCGCTTTATGCGCCGCTTAAAATCTATGCGCGCGACAGTGAGACGGCGCGTTACTTAAATTCACTTGATCGAGCCTTTCAAAACGGATTGTTTCCTCCGCCGACGAATATTACATCGCTTCTTAATTTTGATTTGCACCTTCCGCAAAACAAAAACGTTATGAATATTTTGACGGTTGATTATCCGGGCGAGGATTTTCGTTCCGCAATCAATGAAATGACTCCTGAACGTGTTGCGCAATTCAGCAGTCATCTTTTGGATTCGGATATTGTTATTTTGCTCATTGATATTAAGGACGTTGCAAATTGTAACGATGAAAAACGAACAATAATTCGTGAAAAACTTCACGCCTATCTTAACGCCATCTACGAAGTGATTCAGCAAGAGAAAAAAACGACACAATTGCGCAACAAGAAAATTGATATTTGTATCGGTTTAACAAAATGTGATCTGGCTCCGTTTTATCAACAGATTATTCGTTCTTCTAACGGCGGCGGACGTGTTATCAGAAAATTTCTGAACAGTTATTGGAAAAATTTTGAAACAACGCTTCGGGATGGAATGAATATTAAAAACATTCGTTATTTCGGACTTTCCGCCGTTGGAATGACTGATCCGGAAACCGGCAAACCCGTTAAAGGACAAATCAAACCCTTCGGCTATGAACCCATGTTCCGTTGGATTGCGGAACGTTCCGCAAGAATTTCGTCGCAAAAATTAAAATTTTATTGCTGCGTCATTTTGTTCGTTGTAATTTGCAGTTTTGCGTCAATCGTTGCAATATTCTACGGACAAACGTTTATCAATCAAAATCAGGAACAACAACAGTTGGCAATATTACAAAACGAAAATATTTCCGCAACACAAAGATTGGAACAAACACAATCTCCGGCAACAGATCATGCAACAATTAAACGCAACAATTTAATCGATACGGAATTAAATCGTTTCAAAAATAGAATCAATCAAACCAACGACCAACAAACATTAAGTGAAATTCGTGAAGAGTTAAAAACGTTCGATAATATCGGAGTTGTGGAACGAAAAACCGAACTCGATAAACTTAAAACGGAAATTGAAAATAAATTAATCGAAATTGAACTGAAACGAGTACGTGATTATTTTAATTTCCGAAACATAATATTTTCAGAAACGGCAGAACAATTTCTTGCCCGTTATCCGGCAACAACACAGGCGGATGAAGTTCGTGAACTACAAAAACAGTACGAAAACGAAAAAATTAAAGCGGAACGAAACCGAATTGGTCAGATTTCAGTTACAACTATTGAATTACTTCGCGAAAAGAGTAGATCGGTTTTCAATTTTCTCGAAAAGTACGAAAAAAATCTTGCGACGGCTGAAACATCGGCGATGAAACGTGCCGCCGATCTTGCAAAACAATTTTCGGAACGCCGCAATTATTCAGTAACAATAAATCAGTACGGCGGATTTGCGTATGAGGAAAATCAAAATGTTTCAATTTATATTAACAAGGATAAAGTCGCTTCGCATTATTCCAACGGAAAAGTCAAAACGGTTTATGCCGGAACGCCTTTTTCCGTAACGTGGCAATGCGGTGATACGATTCGTTTGGAACTTCAAGGTTACGGAATTATGGATTTTGAAACAGCCGCCGCTTACACAAACAACACTCCAATTTCGTTACGTTGCCTGAACCAAAAAGTACGTTTATTACCCCAAAAAGGAAAATGGGATTGGGGATTATCGTCACGAATGAGTTCGGAAGGTTATTTTATAAAATGTACAATTCAGGAAATTTCAGAAGAGGACTGGAAAGCGTTTGAAAATTATATCACACCGGGCAATAGTTGGCAAAATATTACGGAAAATTAAAAAGAACGAGGATATTGAAACATGAAAACATTGGAATTACCTTATATTCGTTTTGGTCGAAGTAAAAATAATGTAACTGATTTTTATACAATTCTGGAACAATCGCCTTCAATTCCGCACGAAATTATTGTACTTTTTCGTGACCGTATTGCCAAAAGTATTCAGTGGGAAAATTCAGAGGGAGCGGCGAAATATTCAGATTGTTTTCTGATTTGGCGTATTGACCGCTCTAATTTTTTGTTCGCAAAACTTGCCGATGCCGGCAACGATTCTTTAAACCGTAACCATTCGATACAAATGGACGCCGTTTATTTAACCGCCGAACACTTGCCGGAAACTGTGTACGAAAAAGCGGAATTTTTCGCAACACTTTGTTTTCCTTCCGTCTGGAAAGATTGGGAACTTCATAAAACATTGCAACCGATTGACGAAAGTGAACAAAATGTTACAAAACTTGCCGAAAAAATTTCCGTCTTTTTTTCAAATAATATTTCATCGGATCAGTCGTTGTTTCTTGATTCACACCGGTATTATACGCCAAGCGGAATTGATCGGATTATTCACGATATTTACAATAATGACAAGAATGAAAGCGACAAAAATTTATTGAAGCAACAATCAACGCCTATGAAAATAAAACCGGACGATGATTCAGTTTCATCGCCGGAAAATCTGTTGTTGCCTTTTCTATTGTCGACTTTATTTTCTCCGGCAAAATTCGCAACATTTATGTTTATTCTTCTTTTGATATTGGGTATTGCGGGAACCGGTTGGACGGCGCATTATTGGTATCATAACGCACAAAATTTGCAGACGGATTATAATACGTTACAGGAAAAATATAATGTTACAACATCTTCATTAACTGTACAATCAGAGGAATTGAAAGAAGAAATCAAAGACCTCAATAAAGAACTTATCAATACGAAAAATATTGTGAAAGAACAATTACAACAAATTCAAAAAAATGATTCGGAAATCAAAAGATTGGAACATGATAAAAACAATTTAATTTTTCAACTCCAAACCGCACGCCAAAATGCAGATGAATCACTCAAAATTGAAAACGAATCGTTAAAAACACAAAATGAACAGTTACATAAAAAAATAAATCTGATACATAATTTTGTTGAAAAAATCCACCGTGAATTATTTCCAGAAAAACAACACTTCTAATTCCGGCACTTCCAACTCTAAAAATAATAAAATAATAATTCCGCTTGCGGTATTATCCACAGTATCCACTCTCAACTAACCACTAAAATCTTGCCTGCTTTTTGAATTGCCCAATGGCTGAAATATTATAAAAATGATAAAGAATTAAATCGTGACTTAAATTATCCAAAACTCGCAATCTTCGCAAATTAAACTCAATTTTCATTTTGACAATGAATAATTATGAAAATTTCATGAAATTTATAAATTAAATTCGTATAAATTCGTAAATTGGTCTTCCGGTAAATTAGGAAAAATTGTTAAAATACTCCTGTTTGGCATATAATAATAGTAAATATTCTAAAAAATATGGTAAATCCTTTGAGAACTTGAATGTTAAATTCATTTTGACATTGGGAATGGGCGATAAATTTTGCGTAGTCATGTTATGAAACATCATAACGGACAGATGAATATTACTTACATCACCGTCCGAAATAAAGTCGCGGCGGGAAAACACCAATCTTGATTTTATGAGGATCGGAATGAAAAAAACAATGATTTTTTCAATTTTACGTAGCAAAATTTTAACATGTTTCCTTGTGGTTATTGGAATGATTTCCATTTTGATTCCGCAAGTTATAGCGCAACAACCTGCTAAAAACGATTTGAAAGTTGCCAGTCAGGTAAATAATGTTGCGCAAATTGTGAGTGAACATCCATTGATGCCGGTGATTCGTTGGGCGGAAAAAGAACGACCGCGAGTTGCGGCGATTCAGGATTATACGGCATTGATGACCAAGCAGGAAAATATTGGCGGTGTGGTGCAAGAGGCTCAGGTGATGGAAATCAAAGTCCGACACAATCCCCTCAGTTTTTATCTTAAATTCCGCTATCCCAGAAAAATGAATGGACAAGAAGCCATTTATATTAAAACACAAAATGATGGTAAAGTTATTGGGCATGGGGTTGGTCTTGAGCGGAATTTCGGAACGCAATTTCTTGATCCGGAAGGAATTATCGCGATGCGGGGTTGTAAGTATTCGATTAAGGAAATGGGAATTCTCAATCTGATAGACAAACTTCTGGATGTTGGACGCAAAGATTCAAAATTTGGTGAGTGTGAAGTCCAATATTTTGAAGGTGTCAAAGTTGATGATCGGGATTGTACGCTGATTCAGGTAACACATCCGGTTCCAAGAAAGAATTTTATCTTTTATGTTGCAAGAATTTATGTTGATAAAGAACTCAATATTCCGATTCGTTACGAATCGTTTGATTGGCCTTCCAAAGAGGGTGAAGCCCCAACATTGATAGAAGCCTATACTTATCAGAAAATGAAAATCAATGTCGGCTTAACCGATGCCGATTTCGATTATCGTAATCCAGAATATAATTATCCGTGAAGCCCAATAATGTAATAACAAAATTCGTTGGCGTAAATTCAAATTCGTTTTGAGATTATACTCCATTCTTGTTATAAATAACCGATTTAATTTGTTTCGATTTCCGTCCGTAAACAAATTAAATCGGTTGTTTTGTAAAAAAAAAAATTGCCTGAAAATTATTTCCATTTTTACTATTGGAAATTAACACATTGTGACAGAATAAAGTACAGTGATATATTGCAACAATAAAAGTAAGAGAATTGTTATTATTTTCTTTTTGTGTATTTTATTTTTTCGGTGTTACCAACAAATTGTTGAGGCGCAGGAAGTAAATGTCAATCCGCCAGAGAAACAAATTGATTTCTCTCAACTTTTGTCCGAACATAATCAATATACACCGAAATTTATTCAATCTGTTCTTGATAATCACGAAATTAGTGTTAAATTACTGAATGATTGGTATTATCCTTCAGACAGAAATAATGTAATTCCAATCTTTTGTCGTCTCACATTTGAGGAAATGCAAATTTGTATTTTATCTGAATATGAATATCGTATCATTTGGGTTAAATATAATTCCGATAAAAAATTGAACAATAAAATTAAGTCTTTGAAAAATGAATTGACTCGTATAATAAGTTGTGTTACAATAAACAATAATACGTTCAAATCTCATCCCAATAATATATTTTCCGTTTCATGTTTAACTGATAATGATTTTTGTCCCCAATATATTATTTGGAATAATAAAAATTATATTTTCGTTACTCAAAAATTGGTTGCACGTACAATTGGCATGCATATTTTCGGTCAAACTCAAAAACAATATCATACAGGTCAAGTGGGACTTTCAACACTGAAAGAAGACGAAAATCGCGACAATAAACTTGCGCAATGGCTTGATTTTATTCCTGAAGAGACGCGAAAAACATTTTCTTCAGATCAACAAAATATTTGTATCATGCC
>JAISNF010000359.1 GCA_031276415.1 Planctomycetaceae bacterium | reverse complement strand
AAAGGATATTTTCTATTGGTGTTGTGATGGAAAGAACTCGTGTTGAACCATCACCAATCAAGAATGGACAAACACCCGAATGATAACTTCCAAAACCAAATTGAAATGCGCCGGAAAATGCTTCTTGCGGCTTCGTGGGCTGCTTGTACTGCTGGTAACAGTAACGCAATTAACACGCCGATAATTGCAATCACTACGAGTAATTCTACCAACGTAAATCCGTGAAAGAGTCGTACTTTCATTTTTGTTCTCCTTTAAAATTAGAGATATTGAAATTTAAACAGATTACATAACAAATAATCTGTTTGGTTACAAAGTGGAAAAAACGTAACGCCGAGAAACGGCAACAGAAGTATCGCTCTTACGATTAGGAGCGACACGATTGAAAAAACAGGTTCATTCCCACAAACCAAAGTGGTGCATTACATATTAAAATGTAACGCTGAATTATACCCGCGGTATTGAACGCGACGCTCCCTTAGCGGGAGACACGCAACATTTCAATACCAAGTAATTTTCTACCCGGAAATCCGGTTGGTTTGTAGAGAATTATTGTTCGCCGAAGCGAATTTTTCAATTGTTGACGTACTCGATTTTTTTAATACCCGAACAAAAATTCGGGCAACTTATTTTTCAAAATGTAATTTGGTCTCCAAAATTTAAAATAAAAATTCAGAAATTAATTTGTTCATGATTATACATGACCCGTTAAACCTGTCAACACCAAAACAAAAAACTTTTTTTCCGTCTGTTTTGTTGTTTTGTATTTTCAAAAACAATCAGCGTTTATCTGCGGACGTGTTTCATTTTTTATCCGTTAATTATTGTAATTTCATAATTTCAGGATATTACTCTCTTGAGATTACTCTGCTGTTGTTTTTTCGGCAACTAATGGTTTTTCGCGGGCACCTTCGGCTTCAACAATAGTCCACGATGCGCGACGCGGATCAGAATAAAGACCGATTTTTTCTACCGGAATTTGTTCAAAACCAAGTTTCAACGCCGGAGAATTGTTACGTAATCTGAACCCCTTGACATCAGAATATTTTTTGTTCCGAATCATTTCGGCTTCGCCCTCAAACAACGGATCAGCAACAACCGAATGAATATCCATGCCTTTTTGTTTCCATGATTCCCATTCATCCAATTCAATTTCATGTAACGTAATATCATCTGCAAACACGGAACCGGTTTTGCCCTTGAAACCAATGGTAATTCGAAACGTTTTCATACCATCCACATACCATGAACCGCCCGGTTTGGGTGTTGTGAAAATCCGTTCCAATTCCGTCCATTCTGTACCAATTTGGACTTCACTCACACCACTACTCCAATATCCTTTGTTGGCTTCCCAATAATGAACATGAAAATTAATCGGTGAATCATTTTGCGTTGCCTTGAATTTTCCGGTCAAACGATACGTTTTACCAAGTTCCAACGGAATTGCTTCGGAACAAGTCAACGGATAATTATTGTTCGGTTTATCCTGTAAAAAACGTGCATCAATCCGAAGTGATTGTTTTCCTTCGGCGTGTTGCGTTTCATCAGTAACGATAATCGATTTGCCGTCAGGATTGATTTGCCAGCCCCAATTCTTTGGCATTTTACCGAATTCACCATTCTCAAAACCGGAATTGGGCGCAACATTTTCACCAATATTTTTTCCGGTAATTTTAACATCGGTCAAAATCGGATTTCCGTTACTCCAAATTAAATTGTGATCAACCGTATTGTGTTTGTAAGAAAACGTATTGAAACGAACATATTTTGCCTCCGGATTTTGGTAAAAGATAATATTTCGTACAAATTCATTGCCGGACATAATCATTTTGTTTGGCAATACGGCATCTTTCGGATGAAGTTTTATGTTGCGTTTATTTTGCCAAGCCGGTTCATTGGCAATTGATTCATAACCTTTAACCATTGTCGGAAAATGATCAATCCACATGCGGTTTGTTTCCGTCCAGCCGTTACATTCCATCTGTTGAAGATTGCAGTCGGCGAAAATATTATTTTCGATTCGGTTATCGCGTCCGTTGTGAAGGTGAACCCCGGCACGCGGACAACGTAACGCAATATTACCGATAACATCGACTCCGCCGGCATTATCGTCAAGATAAATTCCCCAAGCATAATAAGGTGAAACCCAATTTTCTGTACGATCTTTACCATATCCCAATATATCGTGCATAAAATTATACCGGATTACGGAACCGCGTGACGTAATCCAATCACGTCCGCCGGTATAAAATGCTCCGGTGTCGGATGTTTCGAGATTCATGTGACGAATATGATTGTATTCAAAAATATGATCGTTTCCACTAAACATTATTGCCATACGCG
Source organism: Planctomycetaceae bacterium (assembly GCA_031276415.1). Taxonomy (GTDB): domain Bacteria; phylum Planctomycetota; class Planctomycetia; order Pirellulales; family Thermoguttaceae; genus WRKP01. The sequence goes on along the minus strand of JAISNF010000359.1, from coordinate 1,730 downwards.
GACCGTCATGAATCAGATTATGAGCAACACGTTGTCCGACACCACCAACAGAAACACCAACACCTTGAGCATAATAAACACCAACATGATGAATGTAATTATTTTCCGCAACATGATTTGCCGGTTTTAATGTTTGCCGGTCTCCGCCGTGCAAGGCAATAGCGTGTGAACCGGTGTGATAAATATCGCAACCATAAACTAAATTATTGTAACCTCCATAAATATTAACACCGCAACCTTGATAATCGCCAACATTACGAATTGTACAAGCCTCAATCCGGCAACGTGAAGAATCAAGAATCATCATTGCGTTGCCTTCGCAACATTCAAACGTCAATCCGAAAAAAATCAAATCGGTTGTTCCCTTTTCGAGTTTAAGAATTGTTCGGGTTGTCGGAACAAAAACTTTTTTGCCTTCCAATGAATCCGGCGGATAAAAATATAATGTTTTTGTTTCTTTATCGAGAAACCATTCACCCGGCGCATCAAGTTCTTCAAAAGCGTTGCGAAAATAAAACCGATCACCAGGACGAATTGAATAGGAAGCGTTTTGCGCAAGTACAACATGCCGTGTTACCGGATCAACAGATTTTACCTTGCAAATATTGTTCCACCAATTATACCGTGCAAAAACCATTACGTCCGTTTCATTCGGTTTTTTCCAGTTTCGGTAATCTTTTTCTTCGAGGTCAAATTCGTTTTTCGTTTCATTTTCGATATTCTGATACATCGGAATCCGTTTACCGGCAACATAAGCCCAGCCGCCGCCGTAAGGATTATTGTGATCAAAATTCGGATAACGTGCCAGATGTTGTCGTTTCCCGTCGAAAATTAGTTGCCGGAAATAAACATCACCAACACCTGCCGCATTCATATCGGCTTTGACAATATTCCCTTGATGCGGTACGAAATTTTTAATTTCTTTACCGCCGATAAAAACCGGTTTTTCGTTCGGAAAAGCCCGATAGGTAATTGGAGCAGTTTCTGTGCCGGCATCTTGAGCTTCAAACTTGGCACCGTTCGGCAGAAAATAAAAACCGCCACGAAACAGAACTTCAATCGGTTCTGTAAATTTTTGAGATTCTTTCTGTTTTCGGATTTCATTTCTGGCTCGTTCCAGTGTTGCAAACGGAGCGTCAATACTTCCAACGGCTTCGTCATTACCGTTTGGCGCAACATAAAGTTTTAATGGTTCTGCCGAAATGTTGTTTGCAAAACAGAACAAAATAAAAAAAATAATTAGTCGTAACATCGTTTTAAAATTAGTTAATGGTTTCTTAATGTAACGGTCAATTTTATTATCGGGTAACTGTCCTGAGTTACGAAAAAATTTTTTTGAACCCAAAATCAGTGTAAGGATTAATATATCGCAACGTCATGAAAAATTCCTTTCTAAACAATATCATAAATATAAATGAATCAATAAAACAAATTTAACAGTTGAAACGTTTTATCTTTACTATTCTCTAATTATCTTTAAACTCTCCACTCAATTACAATCTATTGATTTCGTCAATGGAAAGACCTGTGGCTTTGGCGATAGTTTTGTCGTCGACACCGGATTGTTTGAGATTTCGGGCTGCTTCCGCCAAACCTTCGGCTCTGCCCTTGGCTAAACCTTTTGCCTCGCCAATAATTTCACCTTCTGCTAAACCTTCTGCTCTGCCTTCTGCTTTACCTTCTGCTTTACCTTCTGCTTTACCTTCGGCTTTTCCTTTCTTTTCGCCTTC
>JAISNF010000329.1 GCA_031276415.1 Planctomycetaceae bacterium | reverse complement strand
TCGTAATATTTCCTAAGTCCCGCAGGGACGGGATTATGCATAACCGTAGGTGTAGCGCAGCGGAACCTACGGAAAACATCTGATAACACCAAACAAAGCCCCGCATGGGGCGAGATTATAGTTGAGAGTTGATAGTGGAGAGTGGAGAGTGGAGAGTTTCGCAATGCGGAATTACAAATGTTTTGGCAATAATTCCGCTTGCGACATTATCCACTCTCAACTATACACTTTCAACTATATCCACCTACGGTTATGCACATCACACCTCTAGCGGGGTTAAGATTGAGAAGCAAAAATTCCGCTGAAATATTACATACATTTTTTAAAATTTTTCTTCTCTGTGTCCTCTGTGTTCTCTGTGGTTAATAAAAATAAATTTGTGGTTTTTAGAAGTTACCTACAGCAGAAGTTGAAGTATATTATCAACTCTATTGACAAATCGTTTTTTTTAGTGAAAATAAAAACTTCCTAAAATTTCAAATTCATTGGAATGGTTACATGGATTTAAAGCAACGTATTAGCGGCGTTTTAATGCCTCTTTCTTCGCTTCCCGGCAGTTCTTTTTGTGGTGATCTCGGTAAAGGTTCCCGACGATTTGCCGATTTTTTGAGCCGTTCCGGTCAAAAAGTCTGGCAACTTTTGCCGGTGAATCCGATTGATAATTGTTTTTCACCGTATGCAAGCGTTTCAACTTTTGCCGGTGATCCGATTTACATTGATTTGGAAGATTTGGTACATGCCGGACTTCTCGAACCGGAAGAAATATTCTCAACTCCTTTCGCTCCAAAAAACAAAACCGTCTTTCACGCTGCCCGTGAAATTCGAATGCAACATCTGAAAAAAGCGTTTGAGCGATTTCGCCGTTTATCAGTGAGCACCAAATATCATACGGCTTTTGACAAATTTGTTGATGAAAATCCATGGATTGGTCCTCATGCTTTATTCTGTGCATTAAGTGAAAAGTTTGGAACTTTCGACTGGACAAGTTGGCACGATAAAGCGTTACGGCACGCCGATCAAGAGGCTTTGCGCCGTATTTATCCCGAACTCGAAGAATCCATTCTCTTTCAGACATTTTTGCAACTTGTATTCGCTCTTCAATGGGACGAATTTCATGACTATTGCCGGAATCTTGGAATCAGTTTAATTGGTGATATTCCGATTTATGTTTCCAAAAACAGTGTTGACACATGGTCTGATCCGCGGCTTTTCCAATTGGACGAACAGGGACACATGAATCGTGTTGCCGGAGTTCCTGCGGATAGTTTCAATCCGGACGGGCAACGTTGGAACGCTCCGCTTTACGATTGGGAGGCTCACAAATCGGAAAATTATGCGTGGTGGGCATTTCGAATCGGAAATTCTTTACAACGGTTTGATGCGATTCGGCTTGATCATTTTATTGGTTTTTACAATTATTTTAGTATGACGCCTCAACCTGATCCGAATGATAACGGTTATTGGGTTTCGGGACCAGCCTACGATTTTTTTGATACAATTTTACGTGAATTTCCTAATGCTCAATTAATTGCGGAAGATTTAGGAGTGATGAATACCGGTGTTCACCAATTGCGTGATCATTACGGATTTCCCGGAATCAATGTTTTTCAATTTCATTTTGATTTTCGGCGAAACACGGACGCGACTGCCGAATGGAAGGAAAATTCGTTGGTTTGTACCGGAACACATGATACCAATACATTAGCCGCTTGGTTTGACGAGGTTCTCGCTGACCGGAAAAAAACCGAACCGTTTTGGGATTTGCCGTTCCTGATGGAAATGCTCAAACCGTTTGTGCCTTCCGGTTCAACGCTTAACCGCCGGACAGTTATTGAAGCAATTATACGCAAAGTAATGAGTTCACGGGGAAATGTTGCGATTTTTCCCATGCAGGATTTGTTGCAACTTCCTACTGAAGCACGAATGAATTTTCCGGGTCATGCCGAAGGAAATTGGGTTTGGCGGTTAGACGAATCACTGTTGACTGATGAGTTGTCCCAACAACTGGAACATTGGACAATCGAATTTAACCGCAATAATTGTAATAATTGTAATAATTGCAATAGTTAATAATTGTAAATGTAGAAAATAGTTACCGACATTTTTATTTATTACTCTGAACTGTTACCGATAACTATTTAACTTTAGGCAATTTTATTAACTATTAACTGTTCACTATTAACTATTCACTAAAAAGATGATTTATCTTGACAATAATGCGACGACGGCGATTGCGCCGGAAGTTCGGGAGGCGATGGTTCCGTTTTTTTGCGACGAATATTTTAATCCGAGTTCGATGTACGATGCTGCCAAACCGGTTAAACATGCGGTGGAATCTGCTCGTGAATTGATTGTTCAATTTCTTGGTGCGTCGCACAGTTCGGAATTACTGTTTACATCTTGCGCAACGGAAAGTCTTAATGCGGCGATTTTTGGTGCGATTCGTGCCAATCCTGAACGTCGTCATCTGATCACGACTGTTGTTGAACATCCTGCTGTTCTTGAAGTTGGGCGGGAGTTGCAACGGGAAGGTTTTGATGTTTCGTTTATTGGTGTTGACAGGCAGGGGAATTTGAATCTCGGTGAATTTGTACGGGAATTGCGGAGCGACACGCTGCTTGTTGCGATAATGCATGCGAACAACGAAACCGGTGTTGTATTTCCGATTGAGCGGATTTCGCGGGTTGTGAAGGAAACGGATCCGTCTATTTTGTTTCTTTGTGATGCAACTCAGTCAATGACGAAAATTCCTATTCAATTGAACGGTAATTTCCGTCATGTTGACATGTTGGCATTTTCGGGACACAAATTTCATGCGCCTAAAGGAATTGGCGGTTTATATCTTCGGCGCGGGACGCGTTGCCGGACATTTCTGATTGGCGGACATCAGGAATCAGGGCGGCGCGGCGGTACGGAAAATGTTCCGTATATTGTCGGAATGGCGAAAGCGGTTGAGCGTGCTGCTGCAACACACAATGACGACCAAAAGCGTATTGAATATTTACGAAACAAATTGGAAAAAGGAATTGTACAAAAAATTCCCAATGTTGAAATCAATGGTTTAGGCGTGGAACGAATGCCTAATACTCTTAATATTGCGGTTCATTATATTGAGGGCGAGGGAATTTTGTATCAACTGAGTGCGATTGGAATTTGTGCATCAAGTGGTTCGGCGTGTACTTCCGGTTCGTTGGAGCCGTCGCATGTTTTAACGGCAATGGGAGTTCCTTTTACGGCGAAACATGGTTCTGTCCGTTTTAGTTTGAGCCGATACACGACGGAGGGGGAGATTGATTTTGTTATTGACAAGTTTCCTGAAATTGTTGCGCGGTTACGCCGCATGTCGCCTTATTGGGATCAGGCTGCCGATAAACCAAGAGAACCGCATAACGATAATTCCATCAAATAAACGTAACTTTCAAATATGTTTTTATGAACCACAGAGGACACAGAGTTCACAGAGATGAAAGAGTTTACATTTATTCAGTAATGTCTCGATTTAGTAGAAATTTCGTAATATTTTCTTTGTCCCGCAGGGACAGGATTATGCATAACCGTAGGTGTAGCGAAGCGCAACTTACGTATCGCAACACCCGCCCCAATTTTTCTAAGCCCTGCAAGGGCGAGATTATGGTTGTTCGGGCTGATAATCTCGCTCCATGCGGGGCTTTGTTTGGTTTTATCCGGTTTAATCCGTAGGTTTGCGCTTCGCTACACCTACGGTTATGCATAATCACACCCTGCGGGGTTAAGATTGATTTTTTTATTATGATAACTTGTTAAACGAATCTCCGTGAACGGGTACTAATTTTTTATTAAAATCACGAACAATTAATTTCTGAATTTTATTTTAAACTTTGAAGACCAAATTACAATTTAAAATGATACTAACAGTGCATCTGGACTTTTGCAAAGTTATGTTTTGTTCAAAAAAAAAAAAGACCTACGGAAAAATCCGTAGGTCTTTTCTAAATTATTTGAGATCAGATTAGTCGTAAAATCGACCGAATCATTAAGTTCTCAAGCATTTTTATTTGCAAGGCTGGCAAGGTTCTATTACCGGTTCACACGGTTGGCAGGATACTTCCTCGCAAGGATTGCAACTGTGGTGTGCTGCTAACTTGGCTTTGAGTCCAAGAAAAAATCCACCAAAAGGAAGGAACGGAGCATGACCACAAGGATCAGCACAGGGGTCACAAATCGGTTCGCACGGTTCGCAAATCGGTTCACACGGTTGGCACTCAGGAGCACATTCGGGTCCACAAGCGTGGGCAGCCAATTTGGCTTTGAGGTTCAGGAAAAACCCGCCAAACGGACGGAACGGAACATGACCACAAGGATCAGCACAGGGTTCACAAATTGGCTCACAAGGTTCACAAACCGGCGGTTCTGTAACAGACTCACACGGTTCACAAGCAACAGGTTCGCATGGATCACAACCACGAAGGACGTGGAGGCGACCAAACATACCCGCTTCAACTGTTGTGGTAACCGCGAAAATGGCAATTGCGGCCAACACAGACAGAAGGATTTGACGTTTCATCACAATTCTCCTTATACGGTTTCTGGGGAAATTAAAATTTTGGCAACAAATGCCCTAGATATGCTTATCGGAAAACATACCGAAAAAAATCAGCATACCCGTCGAAATTCTGAATATTCCGAATATAACAATCTTTCCCCTTGTCCGATTCATAACAATTTTTCTTCACATTGTACTATTAACCCGCAACAATGTAAAAAAACACTCAATCATTACTTACGGAAAAATTCGGAAAATCAGAACAACCTGTGTTATTCGCACGGAATAACAATAGCGTAGTAAAATAATACTAACTATTAAAGTAATATGCTGTGTTCTCAGTAAAAAAGCAAACGGGAAAATCATCAAACACAACAAAGAACAATACTCTACTTGATCGGTTTTATAGAAAACACTCTTTAAAGTTTTGGATCATTTTGTTATTTTGTTTTTTTAGGAACAAAGTAAGCGTAGGAAAATATCAATCAATCTTCTGGAATAGATTATTAAAATAGACTGTTACAATGCATTCTGTCTCTACTAAAATTTTCATTATGATAACTTGTTAAACGAATCTCCGTGAACGGTTACTAACCGGTGAAGTATCAATTTTAAGGAACATATCGGAACAAGGCTTGATGGAACACCAACAAGTATTGTTCGTGTACATCTTACCCAAGGAGGGAAATACCAT
>JAISNF010000327.1 GCA_031276415.1 Planctomycetaceae bacterium | reverse complement strand
ACGCTGATAGACGCAGATAATTTTAATCATAATCTGCGATTATCTGATAAATCTGCGGACTTGTTTTTTTAAATTATTTTCGATATGGTTCACGAGTTGTGCCGGTGAATTCGGGACTCATTTCGCCGGCATGACCTGTTTTATCAACAGCACGAACTCGATAATAATATTGCGTAAACTCTTTCAGCCCGGTATCCTTGAACGTAACAACTCGATATCGTTCAGGATTTATTTTCGCAATAAAATTATCGGAATTAGGCGTGAAGCCTTTTATTTCGCTACGGTAAAGTTCGTAATGCGAAAGATCAGACTCGATATTTTTTCCCCAAATCAAATAAAGATGAGCAGGACTGTCATCATGAGCGGTTTGAGGAAGTGTTACCAAACCGGTCTCAAATGAACCAATCGGAGCCGGCGGCGAATTGCCTTCGGCATTTGTTGTTGCGGAAAGAGTTTCCGAAACAACGCCCTGATTCAATTGCGAAGTTACAGCGGCTATCCGGTAAAAATATTCCTGACCCGGATTCAAATATTTGTCCGTTAATTCCGGCTGTGTTACCGTAGTAAGCAAATGATAAATATCCGTTGCAAATTCAGCATAGTCACCGCGATAAATATTGTACTGAACGGCATCTTTAACCGGCAACCAGGTAATTGTTACCGAAGCGTCATTTTTTGTTTTGAGTTCGGGTTTGGGTTGCGCTAATTTGTTTTCGTTGAATTTCATACGAATTGTTGTATAACCAAACGGCAATAGCGAAATATTTTGTCCCGAAACCGGATTCCGATCTATTTCCGTCACTGAACATTCTGTTAATGTTGCATTTTTCGGAATTTCACGCAAGGTTGCCTTCTCAACCGGAAGACCAACCGTTTCATGAAACCGTGCAATAATACCGCCTTCGGGTTCTTCACTTAATTTCAAGGTCAAAAGTCGAATATTTGATTCATTTTCTTTTGACGAAACACTTAAAAAACTGTGTGATTTTTCGGGAAGAGTTCCGTTTTGCGGTTGCCGGACAATGATTGTTGGTACAACTGTTGTTGCCCGTTCCGCAATTTTAGCAATTCCGGCTTTTCGCCAATCTCCCGCTTGACTTGTTATAACGTAACGGAACCGCGGATTGATAGCGGAGCCGCCGTGTGTGTGCATTTGTAACCAGTCGGTAAAAATGTACGAATAAATATGCGACGATGCGGCAGGAATATTCATCTCTTTTTTATCGGCGTGAATTTTACCAAACTCAACAAGATTACTGTCAACTTGAACAAGTCCGATTGTAAAATCGTTGTTACCCACAGAAACCCATTCGCGCGCTGCTGTGTAGGAATCTGTTGTATGACCGGTTTTATCAATCTTGGGTCGTAAAACACAACCGTTGATTTGCGCCCGAAAATCAAAATCTTTCACCGCAAACGGAAACGCATAATAACCAAAACGATAATACCGTTTTTGGTTGAACAAATCGTAAACATGTTTGAAACGATTATCAATATCGATTCGTTTTTCATCATTCGGCAACGATATTTCCTGTTCAATCGCGGCAAGCGTATTGGGATCGTCCAGTTTCACAAGAACCGTTTGAGTAAAAGCATCACTCAGATATTCAAACGTTGCGTTTTTCGGCGATACGAATGTTTGGTGAGCGTCTTTAGTGTACACGAATTGATTACAACCATACGTTGCGGTTGTATCAAGAAGTTCACGGTTAAGTTCTTTGTCAAAAATACTTGAAATGGCTCCGTCACCGGTAAACGTCAAACGGTAAAACCGATTCTCAAGAACAGGCTCAAGAACGGGCGGCGACGTAACCGTTTTCCGTTCTGTTTTTTGAGGTGTTTGCGGAATATCAATCACCGCATAACCGAGCGGCGGAATTTCCGGTGTACGAATTTTAACGCTTTGTCCGTTGTCAACAGGAACCGTAATTGTTTCAACCCGCGACTGTAACATGGGATTAAACATAATTACGGAAGGTTTTTGTACCGGAATCTTTTCGGCGATGGATTTTAACGCACGTTTACTTTCTGTTTGAGCGGTTTCTTCGGCTTTGTTAATCCAATCGCGGTGTTGTAACCATGTTTCATAAACATCACGACCTTTATATCCGCTTGTTCCGTAAGAGTGTTCGTCGTTCAGCAACAACGCATCATAGGCACGGCGAAACCGCTGTAACGGATAAACATAGTTTGGATCAAGCAGTCTTGCAATAGTCGAAAGTTTTTCAGCGGTGGGCAATAACGAATCGGCTTCAAATTTTTGTGCGAGAAGTTCCGGAGCACACACGGGATGTTGCGCCCAACCGGATGGAATATCACCCGAAAGCGTTGGAATTTGATCTCCGAATTTTTCACGCACTTTGTTGAACGGTTCCGAAAGATTACCGGTCGTAACAAAATGAGGGTAACGCCATTTTTCGTTCCATTTGAGTACAAAATCAGCGTTATGTTTGTTTGGCAATTCATCATCACAATACCGGCTGAACAACCCAATATCGTATGGATATTTCTTTTCCAAGCCAATCAAGTTCTTTGAAAAACTTTGTTCAACGGTAAGCAGTTGAGGTGGTTGCTGGTTATAGTCTCCCCACCCAATATCGTTGTTCCAATAATGATTTCCCGCCCAAAAAAGCATCTTTGCTTTTTGATCCGGTGCGAGCCAATAAAAAAGTAACGGAACTTCCGATTCCAGTGCTACATCGGCACGTGATCCTTTGACACTTACAGGGTTCCAACGGTTCGGAAGCCAGAGAATATTCTTAATTCCGGCATCCACAAATGGCGTAACAATTGCCCATGTAATTCCGTTGTTGTCTGCCATAACCATTGTATCTTTATCAAGATTCCAACGGTCTTTCAATTCTTTTTTGTAATAGGTTGCGCGGCAAAGTTCCTCGAAACCATAAACTTGCGTATGATTTCCCGCCTGCGATGCTCCAATTGAAACAAAATCCGGTTTGACATATTGTTCGACAAATTCATTGGCTTTTACTTCGCCGTAATCTTTGTGATAGTTTGACCAAAACCAAGTCCCTTCAATATTGTACCGATATCGGGCATCGGCGGGAACATTAGCCGTTTGATCAACCAATTTGCGGATTTCTCCAATATAATCACCGCACATTTTGCTTTGTTTGTACTGCGATTTATGTAATCCGATATCGACATGAGAGGACGACAACAAATAAAATGTCCAATGTCTTGGCGGTTGTCTTATCAATTGTTGTTCGGAAAGTTTATTACCTTTTGTATCGAGAAGAACCCAGCGTGATTGAACTGTTTCTTTTGGTTCGGGGACAAAGGTCAATAGGGTGTTGGTTCCGGCGACAATGTTTTTAAGAATGTTTTCAGTAATTTTTGTGTCGCCATGAAACACTTGAAGTGTTAATTGCGGCTCATTATTTTTACTGTCAAAAACAAACTCAATCTGTTGTAAGGGTATTTCACCTTGCGTGATAAACGAATGAGGCGTGATTTGCCAATTGGAAATCGAACTCACCTCTTCTCCATTGATTGAAACAATCATGGACAAAAAACTGAACAAAATCATTGTAAAACGTTTCATAGAACATTCTCCTGTAAAAAATTAACGAATCAAGTAATTATCCCCAATCTGGAGATAGACATTTCATAACGTAGTTAATAGTGAATAGTTTTTGTAGAGACGCAATGCATTGCGTCTCTACGTAAACTCGCAACAACCAGAATATTTTATTTGCCCAATCCCGTCCAAAAATTTGTCCGATGGGTTAAAACCCATCGCTACCTTAGGAATGCCCCAACGGGGCATTTCCAATATAGCCGGCGGTTTTAACCGCCGGAATGTTGATAGTGAATAGTTTCGCAAGCGGAATTGCAGAATTATTGCCAAAACATTTGTGATTCCGCATTGCGAAACTCTCCACTATCCACTCTCCACTAAAAACAACCTCATTTCTACCTAATTTTCCTAAACAAAACAACCTCAGTAGCCAAAGATACAACACACACGCAACCTCATTAACAAAATTAACCGGTGGTATTTTAACAATGAGGTAATGAGGTTTGTTTTGTGGGAAATTCATGGCTACTGAGGTTGTTTTGTTA
>JAISNF010000209.1 GCA_031276415.1 Planctomycetaceae bacterium | reverse complement strand
TTTGTTTGGTATCGGTCAATCCTGCAAATATCGGACGAAATTTGTGTTTGGACTTTTAATTTTAGGAACGGTTTTAATTTTTGTACCCGGTCTCACATTATTCGCAACATTTTTTAACGGAATTGTGTACGGTGCGGCGTTGACTGGAGCGGTTTATCTTGTCAATGCTCTTCGGTTAAAAATCATTTCGATAATAACCAAACCGAAAATTTCCGATTCAAAAATTTCCGATACGATTGTTGTTTCGGTTTTATTCTTTACGTTCCTGTGTTTACCGTTTCACGCCGCCGGGCAAGATAAAAAACTTCCGAAAATTCAGCTTATGGAAGACGTAACTGCTGTACCACATCATCCAGATAAGATTTCAGAACCTGCACCGTTTTACGCAGTTGGACAAGATAAAAAACTTCCGAAAATTCAGTTTCCCGAAAATGCAATTATTGTGCCGTATTCTCCAGACAAGATTTCAGAAGACGCATTGCCTGATCCTGACAATTTGACATCACCGGAACAATCGTTGTTGATTTCGTATCGTCAATATGCCGCAACACTCGAATTACTTCAAAAACGAAACGAAAAAGATCAAAAAATTAAAAACGTTCAAAATTTCATTATTCCTTTTGCTGTTTCCGCTGCTGAATATCAAATGGTGTTGCCAACCGGCGGTGATGATATTTTGTTACAAGGTAAAATCAAAATTGCCGTATTTACCGACAAACCAATTTTTGTTCCGCTAACATTAGAAAACGGCATTTTGGTACAACCATTACTTGACGGCAAACCGGCGATACTTCATTCAAAAAGCAATCATCAAACGTTTCTTTTTGTTGAGGGAAACGGCAGTCATGAATTATTGTTCGGTATTCGGGTACGGATTCAACGTCAGGGCGGTTGGCGGATTGTAACAGGTAAACTTCCCGTTACGGCAACATCAAAAATTACGTTGACTTTGCCTGATGAACGCGGCGATCTTTTAACCGGTAATCCGTTTGATAAGAAAAAATGGTCTTTCGGTACAAATAATATAAATGATACAAATACAGATATTACCAAGACAACGACTACAAAAACTCACGAAAAAATTATTGAAACATCTCTTGAACCGAATGGTTTTTTTCATTGGCAATGGAGATCAGCGGTGTCCGGCGAAAATGTTGACCGAAACCTCGAAGTGGAATCTGTAATTCAGTACGATATTCAGGAAGGTGCCGTTTGGCTGCAATGGACGCCTACTTTTCGTATCAGTCGCGGAAAATGGGAAATGATTCGTCTGTGTCTGCCGCAAGATTATCTCATTGCGGAAATTAAAGGCGAAAATGTACGCGGATGGAATATTGTACAGGAAGATGCAAAAACAAAAACTATTGATGTTGAACTTCTTAAACCGGCGGAAAAAATCGAAACGTTATCTATTTTGTTGTCCGCTCCGCAATGGTTTGTCAAACCGTTGATGAGTTTATCATTACCGAAATTATCGATTCCTGATGCGAGAATTCATCAAGGGCGGATTGATGTATTTTGTAGTTCAGTAATGAATCTCCGAGTTCTGGAGTCTGCCGGTTTGTTGCCGACGGATCAAGTTTATGTAACAAAACCAAAACAAGATTTGAAATTTAATACAATAAGTCCGCTCGGTTCTTCATTGTTTCATTCTTATCGTTTTCCTTCTGAAAATTATTCGTTACGAATCAAATGGACACGAAGTTCAGAGAACCTGACGGCGCAATCTTTTTCCGTTCTAAAATTAACGCGTCAGGATGCAATTTTGGAAACTAAAATTATTGTCAACGGACAAAATAAACCATTCTATGTGTCTATTCAGTTGCCGGAAAAATTTGTATTGAAAAATGTCAATGTACCGGACGGAATTTTCTGGAACAAAGATTGGGAAAATGATAACGAAAAAAGACTCAATATTATTTGTGCCGATGGTCGTTCTCAACGTGTTGAAATTCTTGTTGCAGGTGATTATAGTACGGCGTTTTCCAAAGAACGTAACGAAATTGCAACATTGCCGGTTTTCAAAGTGGAAAAGATGGAAATTGATACAACTATTGCTGTTCTTACGGAACCGTCTCTGGATGTTCGGGCGGATGTTTCCGGTGATTTTAGAACAGAAACACCGGATTCTGTGTTTTCATGGTTGTCTCTTCCAGAGCAACGCGACTTGGTGCGGCTTGTTTTGTACTCATGGGCTTCTTCAAAAAAAATTGACGGTAAACTTGTCCTTTCTGAACGAAAACCCGAAATTCGTTGCAGTACGATTAGCAATGTTCGAACAACTGCCGAAGCGATAGAAGAAACAATCCTGATCGATTTTGATATTACAAAAGCGGGTGTTCGGAATATTGAATTTGTGTTACCGGCATGGATGAACAATGCTAAAATTGTTGCGCCATTTCTGCGGCGTAAAACTGTTACGGCGATTGATACGAAAAATACGGATTCGCCGGTTCTCGTCCGGCTTGAACTTCACGAAGAAGTGATGGAACAATTCCGAATTTTGGTTCAATCTGACCGGCGTTTACAAACCGAAACGGATTATCAAGTTTTTGTGCCGATTATTCGTACAGGACAAACAATGCGGCAATATATTGTTATGGAAAATGATCGCCGTTCTCCTGATGAAATGATTGTAGAACGGCTTCGCAAACTTCATCCCTTGAACCGTCAACAGAGCGAATGGACTTATTTGGCTTCCATTCTCGGCGGCAATGTTACCGAAGCCTATTTTGCAACAAAAAAAGAAGGCTCCGGTAACAATATTTCCGGTAACAGCGTTTCCGGTAATAATAATTCTGTTAATAATATTTCCGGTAATAATATTTCCGATGACACGGCGAATTTATTGTTTCGAATGAAACGGCGTGAAACTGTTCAATTGGCTGATGCGCAAATTGATCTGGCGGAAACACGGTTTACACTTGGCGATAACGGCGATTATCGTGCGGAGCAGATTTATCGTATCGACAATAAAAAGGAGCCGTATCTTGATATTATGCTTCCCGAAGGCGCAACTCTTTGGGGCGCAAGAATTCTCACCGCCGGCGAATGGCAACAGAAAGAGCGTAACGAAAATAAAAACAATATCGGACTTCCCATTAAACCCAATATCATGCCTGCAGAAATTGCCGGTCATTATCGTAAAAACGCAACAAAATCACAATTGATTCGGATTCCGTTAGTCAAAACGGAAAGCGGCGATATGGATTTTATTGTTCGATTAGTCTATGCCGGAGAATTACAAAAATTTTCGCTTTGGTCGCGGATGGACATTCCGTTTATTGAAGTCTTGAATATTCCGGTTAGCGAATCGCTTGTTCGTTTGAATTTACCGTATCGTTACGAATATCAGTTTGCGGGCAATCTACAACGTGTCCGGCAAGAACAAGAATCCGAAACAATTAGACAAGTTCAATCAAATTATCAACGTCAACAAACCGACCGTCTTCGTCAGATCGCTCAAAGTCTGAATCCTTTTGCCTCTAAACGTGCAAAATTTAACCTCAAACAAATTGATATGTCCAGTTCATTATCCGGTTCCGATAAAATTATCTCTTCATTAGACAATTACGATACAAATACTATCGGCACCGGTCAAAATGTATATTTGGGCGGGCAAATAGTCGGCAACGGCAGTATTATTCCTTTTAATGAAACAAATAAATCTGCCGAATCACAAAATGTTGCTCCCGATGAAACAAAAATTTCGTTTGAATCAAATAGCGCAACATTAAGTTCTAACTTTTACAATCAAACGAATAAATTTTCAGGTCAACTTGTTCAGAAAAAAGCGTTGGCTATTAACAAAACAGAAAATCAATCCGCAGCAATAAATAATTCATCATCATTCAACAGTAATTGGTTCACATCCAATAGTCTTTCCAATCAGAATGTTACGGCATGGCAAGGCAGTGGAATAAATGGCGGCGGAATAGTTGAATTTAATGATACAACAAATATTGCCGATCAGATTACGAATCAAAACACTAATCAAAATAATATTTCGGAAAATATTAGCGGTCGGATCCCTGTTTCGTCTCCACAACAAACATATCCGGTTCCACAGCAACAAATAATCCCACAACAAACATATCCGGTTCCGCAACAACAAATAATTCCGCAACAACAAATGCAACAGGCAATTTCCGTACCGCAACAACAGGTAATTCCGCAACAACAACGAAGTGTTGAAATTGTTCAGGGTAATATTGTACTCGGTAAATCAATCGATAAATCAAAAGGTATTGGTGATACAATAAATGAAAAGAGTCAAGTCGATAATCAAGAGGAAACAACGTCAGCATGGACAATGGCAGACCCCATTTCATCTTCTTCTTTTAAAAATGATAAAAATTCCCGACCTAATGACGGGGGATTTTTTAAGAATGAATATGGATTGAAAGAAGGAAAAGGAAATCACATAATGGAAAAATCGGAACCAAAATTAAGAGGCAGTGGTACTTTTGCCGGAACAAATGATTCTGGTCAAACGATCATAAACACTTTGGCGGCAATAGAACCAGAAGAAATAACTCCTATCAATTCCGTTACGACGAAACGCGGTAGAAAAAGTAGTAAACAATCAAATGAAAAGCCGGCGAGTTCTGCGACATTTGAAACAATAATAGACACATTAGAGGCTGTAACTCCAGAAACGGAACAATCCGGCGAAACAAATAATACCGCCGGAATTTCAGAACAAATATTGCCGACTCTTTCGGCGCAAACATCAAGCCTTGATATTGAAATTCCACAGATTGGCAAGACTTTTTTATTCGTTGCGCCGCAAGGTTCGCTTGATCTTTCGTTCCGTACAATTTCCAACCGTACAGGTTCACGCGGTTTTCAAATGTTAATGGCGTTTCTCGGTTTAGCGTTCTTGTACGGAATTTATCGGCTTTGTCTCAGTATTGGCAAACGCTTGAAATTTGACCGCCGCACCCATCGTAATATCGCCGGACTTGTTACATTATTGAGTGTTCTTTCCTTGATTCTTGCGCCCTTAGTTTCCGTTTTGTTCTTTATTTTCGCCGTAATCCTTTGGATAACATTCTTTCAAAGAAAAGTAACAATATAAAATATTGTCCGAAAATGGCACGGATTTTTACAGATAATTCTTAGAACAAAAAACAATAAAAACGAAACAACAAATAACGTTAAAATAAGAATTTTTCGTATGTTTTGTTGTGTCAATAATGTATTGACGAAATTAATATCGTTCCGAATAAAACGAATATCTAATACGCTTCAAAAAACCGATGATTTGTGCCGCCGGTTCCGATTTTGATTTTAACCGGTTTAAAACATTTCGGACAACATCCCTCATAGGCGGTGCCTTCGCGGTTGATGTAAATCCGTACATAAACACCGCAACAATTAAATTTGACACCAATATAACGGCGTTCTTTTCGTTTCGTATTTTCAACACCGGACTCTGGTATCGACTTTGGCACCGGAGAATTTAATACCGGTTCGCTGGAAAGATCAAGTGAAGGCATCGGATTGTAAATTAAAAATGGTAACTGTTCAACGGTTTTTCCAACCGTCACCTCTTCGCTTTTATTGTTAGCAAAATAGTCCACACAAAATTATTACAAAAACACATAAAATCATTACAAAAAAATTACTGTCATGTCCGGCGTTTATTACCGTACCAAATAATCTGCATTCGGGGACAATATTGATAACCGCGTTGCTCACAAAACGGAATAATCCACGATGCTTTTTCGGTCATTGTTCTGGCGTCAATCGCTTGCGGCATCAAAAGAACCCGCTCCGAAACCACGCCTTGAAACCGTTTCAAATATTCCTCAATCTCGTTAAGATCATTCGGCGTGTCCACAACAAATTTAAGTTGATAATTATATCGTAACATCAAACTCTGGACAACTTCCGGTCGAAAACGATTTTGTTCATGAGCAATATCCCGCCCGGCTTTCAAAGGTGTGGAATTACTTAGTTTAGGACTAATCGACATCAAATCACACAAAACAGGAACATCCACAATTCCCGACGTTTCAATAGTAATCTGATAATCAAAATCTTTCAAAAGCCGCGTCAATTCAACAATTTCCGGCGATTGCATCGGTTCGCCGCCGGTAATCACCACATGCGGCAATTCCAACAAAAGAATCCGACCAACAATTTCCTCCGCCGAAAGATTGGCACCGATTCCATCTTCCTCATTCTCGTTTTCCGTTCTGTCCTGCTGAGCATAAGGCGTGTCACAATAACGACAACGCAATGCACAACCAAGCGTCCGAACGAAAATACTATACTTTCCCGTCCAAAGTCCCTCACCTTGTTTTGATTGGTAAATTTCAAGTACCCACATGGCAAACGTAACGTAATTAATTATTTCAATTTCGGTTAATCGTTTTCGTAACAATTCACAGTAATTGTTAAAAAACTTCAAATAAGTATAAAACAAAACATAAATGACAATATCAGAAAAAATCTCATACATTTCATACGGTTTAGTCTAATAAAAAAAAA
>JAISNF010000115.1 GCA_031276415.1 Planctomycetaceae bacterium | reverse complement strand
TTGCAGTTTCTGATTTGGGCTCTTCTGATTTTTGAAGTTCCGCTTTTGGTTCTTCGGGTTTTGGCGTTTCGACTTTTGGTTCTGTTGTCCCCGGTGAAACAGACGACGGAACCGGCTCTACCGGTTGCGGCTGCGATTGCGGCGGACAACCGGTAAACATTAAAAAGGAAAAACCAACCAATAAACAAACAAATCGTTTCATTTTAAATCTCCTGTGAAATAAACAAACTTAAACTTAACAAGTAATTAAACTTACTTACATTAAACTTACAAAAAACCGGAATCGTTTTCATTTTACAATTGTCGTTTTACAATTGTCATTTTGCAAATTTCGTTTTGTAACAGAAAACCAAACTTCCGGTGTAAATTTTACAAATTTTAATCTTACAAATTTTAATCTCAATAATGATCGTGCAATACTAATTTCATTCCGTGTTGACCGTACAAATCGTGAATCGTTCGTCCGTTCATTGCGGAAGCCGAATGAACCGCGACTGTCCGGTTCACGCAAATCACGTTTTTAACACATTGGGAAACAAAACCAATATCGTGCGAAACCATCACAATTGTCATCATTTTGTTCAATTCGGTCAAGGTATGGAACAAAATTTGTTCGGAAGCGGCATCAATATTATTTGTTGGTTCGTCGAGCAGTAGGATTTCCGGTTCACCACAAAGAGCACGGGCAATGAGAACACGCTGGCGTTGACCGCCGGAAAGATTACGAAACGGTATTTCGGCAAACTCTTCGAGTTGTAGAATTTGGAGCGAATACCGTGCGGCGTTTTGGTCTTCTCGTGAGTACCAAAGGCATGAAGGTGAAAATCCAGTCCGAATACGTCCCATCAAAACAACATCCAATACCGATAAAGGAAAACTAAAATCAACACTCAAAAACTGAGGAGTATAACCGACTTTGGAACAATTCAATCGCGGTGAACGATCAAACAACCGAATAGAACCTTGATTAGGTTTAAGGATTCCGAGCATGAGTTTTAGCAACGTTGTTTTCCCGCCGCCGTTGGGACCGATAATTGACACGAAGTCGCCCGCCTGAATGACAAATGTTGCATTTTCAACAACAGTCGGACCTTCGTAAGAAAAACTCACCGATTGAAATTCCACTGCCGCCGACATGAACTTAAACCCAAATTAAAATTACAATAATAAAATCACAATAAATTTACCAACTTTCAACAAAAACTCCATGATACTTTGTTCCCAAAATAAAAACAAGACGGGAGACTTGAAATAGAAACTTCCGTTTTACTTTTTACCACAAAAAAAATTGTCCGCAGATTACCCTGATTAGTTAATAGTGAATAGTTAGTAGTGAATAGTGTTCGCAATGCGGAATTATTGATGTTGTGGTTATAATTCCGCTTGCGAACTATTCACTATTCACTACTAACTATTAACTAATTTGCGTAATCTGCGGACAATTCCTTGTGGTGAAGAAAATAGACAATTACCTTCAAATTCCAATGCTACGGAATAGTTACTAAAAAAAAGAAACGAGTCCGCCGATAAATACAAATAAGGTAACTTCTAATAACTGTTTTTTTATTTAACACAGATTATTTAACCACAGAGAACACAGAGAGCATAGAGAAGAAAAATTTAATTTTATAAAGTTATTTTAGGTCAAAAGTCAATTATAAAATTAAATAACATTTTGATTCCAATTAAAAAATTTTCTCTGTGTTCTCTGTGTTCTCTGTGGTTAATAAAAATAAATTTGTGGTTTTTAGAAGTTCCCATAAATGCAGATTATTTATCGGCGGATCATTTTAAGGGCGGAATTAAAGGGAGAATTGATATGAAATTTCTGATTGCTATTGCGTCAATTATTGTGATTTTTGCGGGTATTAAGGCGGCGCAATCGCTTGCGGCACCTTTTCTTTTGGCGGTGTTTTTTGCTATGGTTCTTACGCCGCCGCTTCGCTGGTTGAAACAAAAAGGTCTTTCGGATTGGGCGGCATTGTTTGCATTATCTTTTCTGGTTTTTTTGTCTGGAATTGTTCTTGTGTGGGTTTTGAGTTATTCATTGACCAATTTTGTTGACCGTTTACCCGATTACCGCGAAAAAGCAACCGCCGAAGTAACAAAATTTGATCATTGGATCAATAACGTTATTCAACAATTTGACCGGATGGAAAAATCAGTTCCGAAAATTCCGATGTTTCTGGAAGAACCGGCAAAACCAATAGAACCAACCGAACCAACAGAATCAACCGAATCAACCGAATCAACCGAATCAACCGAACCAACAGAATCAACTGAATCAACAAAACCGACCGAACTAACAGAACCAACCGAACACGTTCAATCAGCAAAAACGGCACTACCGGATGAAACCGCATTACGCAAAAATTTACCGTCAAACGAACAATTTTCGCTTTTCAATGTTATTCATTTGGACACGCTTATTGGTTATGTTCATCTTGGGGTTAAAGAAATTTTGAATATCGCAACAGTTTCAACATTGATTGTTATTTTGGTAATTTTCATGCTGATTGAAGCTTCGCAGTTGCCGGAAAAAGTGCGGTCGGCATTCGGCGACAGTAACTTATCTAACAATTTATCTAACGAATATTTCAAAAAAATCGCCGCCGATACATGGAATTACATGAAAATTAAAACGATCATTTGTTTACTGACCGGTCTTGTTACAGCAATTGGTCTTTGGCTGCTTGGTGTTGAATATGCGTTACTTTGGGGGATTTTGATGTTTTTTCTCAATTATATTCCGAATATTGGTCAGATTATTGCGTCGGTTCCGCCGGTTTTGCTTACGTTGTTGGATCAAGGGGCAACAATGGCTTTTGTTGTTATTATTTGGCTGGTTGTGGTAAATACTTTATTTGGTTATGGAGTGGAACCGCGTTATCTTGAACAAGGGCTTGGTATTTCGGGGCTTGTTGTACTTCTTTCGCTGATTTTTTGGGGTTGGCTGCTTGGTCCTATCGGTATGTTTTTGTCGGCACCTCTTACAATGGTTATGAAAATCGTGTTACAAAACAACCGGAAAACCCGCTGGATTGCCGTTTTGCTGAGCAATCACGCCTCAAATACATGACAAATACATGAAGTGAACTTTTAATAACCGCCTTTTATTTAAGCACTGATTATTTAACCACAAATTATTTTAAAATAGTCCGCAGATTATGCAAATTAGTTAATCGTGAATAGTTAGTAGTGAATAGTTCGCAAGCGGAATTATAACCACAACGTCAATAATTCCGCATTGCGAACACTATTCACTACTAACTATTCACTATTCACTAATCTGCGGACGCTTTCTGGAATAATCGGAAATAAAGAAATATTCCCGCTTTTGTCAAAGAATAGGGAAAAAAATAAATTTTAAGTATTTGATTTGCCGATTGATGGATTAATGTGTGATTGTTTCGAACAGCACGCGTTTTGCTTTCTTCAAATAGGGAAATATTATGATGAAAATCATCCGGTTGACATTGACGATAACTTTTACCGTGTGCATGTTGTCGATTCTGACAGAGGCACGCGGGCAAGATATTCAAAACAAAAACAATAAAAACGATGCGAAAATCGAATTTGAACAACAATCGCTTTCTTGCGGTATAGATTCAAGATTTTCGTGTAAAACTCCTGTGGGAACAGAACATCGTGTCGGTTACAACGGCAAACCTTGTATCGGCAATCATGATCCCAACGAAAGGTGTTCTCATTGCCCTAATCCTCACGCCTGCCATGAAGGTCAGTGTGTTGATGGACTTTGTAAAGATGGAACTTGCCGCAAATGCGATGGTTCTTGCCCGAAAATTTGTCCGGTTCATGGCAAGGATTGCCAAAATGATTGTCTGAAAAACCAATTTGGTTATGGTACGATGCAAGTTTGTCCGGGCAAAACAAACGGTATTTGTCCGGTTCATGGTTATGCTCCTTGTCCCCATCCGGGATTGGAGTTGGGGCAATTTTTACGCCGGACGTTCCAGCCGGCGGATCGTCCGTATTGGGGAACGCAACCGCTTTATATTCCGCGCGAACAATATGATCCTAATTTCCAACCGCGTTTTCCAAGAATTCGAGCCTTTCTTTTGGCTCCGCCGACGAATCAGGTTTATATGACCACAACGCCGCCTATTCCGATGCCGACTTACACCACACGCGGTCCCCGAGATTTTCTCAATCCCAACCCGCCGTCAATTGGTTATTAAGAATTGTCCGCAAATTAGTTAATAGTTAGTAGTGAATAGTGAATAGTTTCGCAAGCGGATTAAAAACCTTTCGGTAAATAGTACGCTTGCGAAACTATTCACTATTAACTACTAACTATTAACTATTAACTATTAA
>JAISNF010000571.1 GCA_031276415.1 Planctomycetaceae bacterium | reverse complement strand
GTACGGATTTCTCCTCCGCATGAATCACATCGGCTATTTGAAACAATATAACCGATACAATCAACACCAACATCAATAGTTTTTTCATACTTTTCTCCTAAAAAAGGTGAATTAAAATGGGTAACAACAATATAGTAACAATACAATTTGACGTAACTGTCTATTTTATTTTACCGCAGAGAACACAGAGATTTTTTGTGAATTTTCAAATCAAAATTAAATGCGTTTTTTTTAAGGAACCTGTTCAATGATAGACTAGACAGACAAATTCGTAATTATTGCCAAAACATTTTGTAATTCCGCATTGCGTCATCTGCGGACAATTCTTTGTGTTTTTGTGGTTAATAAGACAGTAATAAGATAGGCTGTTATGTTCGTCGTTTATTATTGTTCTTATTTTTGTTTTCATTCGGATCACGTTCAACGGGAGCGAATTTGGGTTCGAGTCCGGGATATTTCGGAACAGCGGGATCCTCTTTTTGCCACACTTCAAGTTTTTGTTTCAAATCATCAGACACCGTTTTCAATGCCGGATCGTTAATCAGGTTTTTCGTTTCATGCGGATCGGTTGCCAGATCGTACAATTCGTATTGACCATCTGTTGCCGGATCGTTTTGAATCAACTTGTAATTACCGAAACGTACAAAAATTCCGGTTCGTTCCGAGAAAACAATATTTTTCCAATCACCTGCTTTTCCGGCAACAAGTTGCGTTAAACTTTTTCCTTGAAATCCCGAATCATTAGGAAGCGGTTGACCAATCACATCCAAAATTGTCGGCATGACGTCAATACTCTCAACAAGTTCCTGTACAATTTTTCCGCGATTAAACGTTTCCGTATAAGAGGAATGTTGAGGTGCTTTGATAATCAATGGAATTCGTGCAGAGCCTTCATACGGAACACCCTTAAACCAACGATTATGATCACCAAGCATGTTACCGTGATCCGACGTGAAAATGATAAGAGTATTTTCGTCCAGTCCTGCATTTTTCAAACCGTCAAGCAAACGTTTGATACAATCATCAATATGTTTGACTTTAACATGATAAGCAGCAGTCATCGCTTTAGCAATTTCCGTATCTGAAACCCAATGACGTCCGCGGCGACTAACGTTGTTATTATTGGGGCTGGGTTCTTTGCCCGGAACGAATGTCGGCGAAAGTGTAACATTTTTACGGGCTTGTTCGTATTCACTCCAATAAGGTTCTGCCAGATGTGAAGGGCTATGCGGTTCCAGATAACTGACAAAAAGGAAAAATGGTTTCGATTTATCGCGAATATTGAAAAATTCAATAGCACGGTCTGTAATCCAAAACGATTGAGTATCTTCTTTCGGATAAGAAAGTTTACCGAGATCACCGCCAAGCGGGTCATTCGGGAACGGTTTTTCTGTTACCTGACGGGCAGCATTACCATGTTTCGCGGTAAGATATTGAGGCCAAGTCTCCAATTTTTTCGGTCCTTCATTGCTGAATGACCAGAAATAATCAAAATCATAATCCTGATCTTGCGGATGAAAATGAAGTTTACCCGAAATGGCTGTTTGATAGCCGAGATGTTTCAAAATACTTGGTAACAAAATTTGTGCGGTACGAATGGAGAGGTTATTATTTGTTGCGCCGTGAACATGTGAATATCGCGACGTGAAAAAACTGTAACGAGAAGAAACACAAACTGCGGCAACTGTGTATGCTTGAGTAAAACGAGTTCCTTCGGAAGCAAGACGATCCAACGTCGGCGTTTGATAAACGGAATTTTCCGTTGCAATTCCCAATGCATCCGCCCGCATTTCGTCAACCATAATAAAAAGCACATTCGGACGTTCCGCCGCTTTCACTGAAAAAGTTGCGAAAATTACAAGAAACAAAGTGAAAATTAATTTTTTCATAAAATTTAATTTGTTGGTAGTTAAAGGTTTTGTAAATATGTAATAAAATTACATCAAACAACGAAGTAAAAGAAGCGGTAATTCAATTTTGAGTCCGTTTTTGGGTATAAGGTTTTATCGAAGGATTGGTACGTTTCAATAATTCTTCTTTTAATGCCGTTTTAATTGAAACAAATTCTGGATTATCGGCAAGATTATGATATTCGTTTGGATCTGTTTCGTGATCATAAAGTTGTTCTCCTTTTTGACTGTTGTCCCAAATTGTAT
The DNA here is from genome assembly GCA_031276415.1 of Planctomycetaceae bacterium. GTDB lineage: Bacteria > Planctomycetota > Planctomycetia > Pirellulales > Thermoguttaceae > WRKP01. The sequence continues at coordinate 3,140 of JAISNF010000571.1, read as the reverse complement.
AACGAAATTTTTCATTTCGGATAGAATAACCATGAAATGATCCTCGCCAAACTTGCGTGATTGCCGGACGATTCCATGTTGCGGTAGGATTTTCTAAAAGCGGTTTCAAACTAACACCATCCAAATAATTCGGCGGCGTCAAACCACAAAGATCAGCAAGAGTCGGGTAAAGATCAAGTAATTCAACAGTTCGCGGTGATGAATGACCATTGCCTTTCGTGTTAGGCGTAACAATAATAAGCGGAACATGAGGTACACGGTCAAACAGACTGCTCTTTCGCCAAAGTCCGTGTTCGCCAAGATGATAACCGTGATCGCTGAGAAACACAATGATTGTATTTTTCCGTAAATCAAGCCGATCCAATTCCTCAATCACACGACCAACTTGCGCATCCATAAATGTTGTAGCGGCATGATAACCTTGAATTGCCTGACGTGCCAGAGTTGGATCAAGATTAACTTCTACTTTCGCCAGACTTGAATAAGCAGCATCCGGTTCATTTTCACGATGGTTGGGCGGAACATCTGGAAGTTTGATTTCTTCCAACGGATACATATCGTAATATTTTTTCGGTGCGATGTAAGGAGTATGCGGACGATAAAAACCGACTGCCAGAAAGAATGGTTTTTCAGGTGTTTTGGCATATTCCTGAAGTTGTTTGATTGCCATACCGGCACCGATTCCATCGGTTTGCTCTTCATCAGTTCCTTCCGAAGCATACCAACTCAATGTCCCGCCGAAATTTCCCGGTATAAGACTGAACACAAAAGGTTCATCATCTTTATCTCTGCCGCGCGGATTTTCAACTCCGTCCCATGATTGCGAGTCGTCCAAACCATTAGTACCAATTTGACCCGGAACTCCATAATGATACAATTTTCCGATTCGCCGTACCTGATAATTGTTGTTTCGGAAAAATTCCGGCAATGTTACAGTATCACCGATCACGTCACGAAAATGTGGTCCATTGGTGAGTATTCGCGTAACATCGGGAGAACGCCCTGTCAACAGTGATGAACGGCTCGGATTGCAAAGCGGATATTGGCAATACGCCCGTTCAAAAAGAACTCCTTGTGATGCCAATCGGTCAATATTGGGAGACTTGACAATCGAATGTCCATAACAACCTAATTGTGTTCCCAGATCGTCGGCAATAATAAAAAGTACATTCGGATGTTCTGCCGCTTTCACTGAAAAAGTTGCGAAAATTACAAGAAACAAAGTGAAAATTAATTTTTTCATTATAGTATGTTTTTTAAAAAAATAACCGTTATAAAAATAAAACATTAATCGAATCATTTATTCTGACATCAATATGTCCGACACGAACAATTAATGTTGACGATAATTTCCAAAAAAATCTGCTTAAAATTTGTGTAAAAATCAAAAGCATCGGCGACCATAGGTAAAAAAAATTCCGGCAAAACATTGCCCGCCTCTTGAATCGCTCAATATTACAATTACACTTTTTAATTTTTTAATTTTTAGGGAAATTCTAATAACTATTTTTTTATTAACCACAGAGGACACAGAGAACGCAGAGACATTTTTAATTGGAATCAAAACGTTATTTAATAGCAACTTCTAAAAACTACTTTTTTAGACGAAAAATATTTACAAGTCCTTATTTTTAAGGATGTGATTTTTTAAAAAGCAACGTTTTTAGAACTTTCCTAATATTATCATTGGCTTTTGATTTAAAATAATTTTTTAAAAATTTCCTCTCTGTGCTCTCTGTGTTCTCTGTGGTTTTAAAAAGTAAATTTGAGTTTTTAGAAGTACCCTTTATTTATTTTGGTTTATTTTCCGTTGGTAATAATTTTTGTTGCGGAGGTTTGTTCGTCTGGGGCAAAAATTGGGCAAGGTCTGTTTTTATTTGAGTAAATTCCTTTTGCTCGGCAAGATTTGTCCATTCCAACGAGTCTTTGGTTTCATCATAAAGTTCTTCGCCGCCATTTTCATAACGAATATAACGCCATTTATCTGTTCTGACCGCATGATTTTTGTAGCCATAAGTCATAACGGCAACCGGTTCTATTTGGCTGGTGTTTCCTTCGAGCAACGGACGAATACTTTTACCGGACAATTCTTGTTTCGGTTTTGAAATTCCGGTTAAATCGCAAAGAGTCGGATAAATATGGGTTAAATCTATGGGCGTATCAATTTTTGTTCCTGCTTTTGTCAATCCCGGAACTTTCCAGATCAACGGCGCACGGTTTGCTTCTTCCCACATTGCGAACTTGCGCCAATGCGATTTCTCGCCATGATGCCAACCGTGATCACTCCATAACACAACAATTGTATTATTATTGTACGGACTCTTTTCAAAAGCGTCAAGCAAACGTCCAATTTGTGTATCACAAAATGTAATCGCCGCCAGATAACCTTGTATGGCGTGTTTCCAACGTCCTGATTCAAGAATTGCCGCATGATCACCGTCCGGTTTGGCAAATTTAATTCCTTCCGGCGGCAAATCGTTCAGATCGTTTTCCAACACTTTGGGCAAAACAATTTGATCAAGCGGATATAAATCGTAATATTTTTTCGGTACATTCCACGGCATGTGCGGTTTATGAAGTCCGACAGCCAAAAAGAATGGTTTATCATGTTTTTTATTGAGTTCATCAATTCCGTACTGAACAATATGATAATCTTCCATTTGTTCATCGGCGATATCAAGCGGTTGAAATTTAATACCGCCGACACCATCAAGATATTGGTCATCGTCCTCATTTTTGGCACGTTTTTTAGGAGTTACATTATTGGTAATTAGTTTCCGGTTTTGGACAAGATAATCATCCCAACCTGTTTTGGCGGGATAGGAACCGTGATAAATTTTACCGGCTCCGAGTGTTTTGTAACCGTTTTGTTGAAAGTGTTCATGAAGCGTAACGACATCGGGCGAAATAATTGTACGCCAATCGTCGCTGTTTAAGTACACGCCGGTTTCGGAAGGACGAAGTCCGGTTAATAATGCGGTTCGCGACGGATTGCAACATGCGGAAGCGCAATAAGAACGCGTAAACGCAACTCCCGAAGCCGCAAGACGATCAAGCGACGGCGTTTTCACCTGCGGATGCCCCTCGCTGTAACCTGTCCAGTCACGCAAATCGTCAATCGCAATAAAAAGCACATTCGG
>JAISNF010000092.1 GCA_031276415.1 Planctomycetaceae bacterium | reverse complement strand
GTTGACCATCGCACTAATATCAGCAATATCGTCAATCGCCGATGCAATATCATTGAGACTGGTACCGCGAATTTCAGGAACCGGCTTCAAAGAAAACGGATCAACTGTTGGCGATTCATTGACTTCTATTCTGATTTCATACGGTTTGTTATTGACCAGAATCGTAAATACACCGTTTTCAACCGGAAAATCAAGATCAGTCGCACTAAATGGTTGTTCCGGTTGATCAATAGCAGTTAATGATGTCAACGAATTATATCCGGTCAATCCTTGCCCTGATGAATAAACATTGTTAAATTCATGAATCAGATTTTCGGTAAAATAATTGAGTTTTTCAAGATAACCGCCAAGTATTTTCGAATGTGCCTGATAAAGCCCGTACACAGAACCACTGCGAATATCCAACGGCGTCATTGTATCGCGAATACAAAGTTCCGCCATAACCGTATCATCGTTACTCTTTTTGTTCGCTCCAACCAAAACTTCATTTCGCACGCCGTCCATCAGAAGAATATCAGAACCACAATAAATTGAAACACTGCCGGTTTGTGAATTTTCCGTTGTTTTGATGTTAATCAGATTGGAAAGATTCGATAAAGCGTTAAGGCGTTCATCTCTTAATCCGACTGCTTCATGACCTTCTTTTGTTTCCAACAATGAAATATTCCGGTTTAATTCATCAATTTTTTTGACAAGCCTGTTAATTTCATTGGCAGAATCATTGATAGTGGTATTGATATTTCGTTGTAGTTCCACAACTGTTCCGGCAATACGGTTAATATCATTAGTAAGTTTAAGTCCTTGTTCGGCAGTCATTTGCCGATAACTTACATTTTCAGGATGATTCAAAATATTGTCGATGGAGTTAAAAAATTCGCTGAGCGAAGAACTTAGGTCATTGTCGGTGGTTTCGTTGAGCAGGGCTTCGAGTTCGGTGTAAAATTTTTCTTGTGTTGTGGACGCCCGCATATCGCTGTTCGCTGTCCGCAACCGTTCTTCGAGGAAATTGTCGATAACCTGTATCACCCCGTTAATCTGAACGCCCGTACCAATTACTGTACCATTACCTAATTTCCGGCTTGTTCCTGTTTCCAGAAGAAGATTTTCCCGAACATATCCCGGAGTTTCAGCGTTTGTCAGATTCTGACCCGTAACCTGCAACCCAACCTGGCTGACATTCATCCCCGCCGAAGCAAGATGAAGCGAATCAAACAAAAGCATAGAACACAAAAATAAAGAGCAAAATATATTGGAAAGTAAAAATCAGACAGTAAAAATCGAAATCAAGATATTCCGTCAATCAGAATGATCGGCATATTAAGAAAAATCTCTACAATCCTATCGCTCAAAACAGTTTGTTTTACCCAAACCCGCCATTTTACTTTTTTTATTTAACCACCGAGAACACCGAGTTCACAGAAAAAAGCGTCCGCAGATTACGCAGATTATCGCAGATAATTTTAAAATTCATCTGCGTCTATCTGCGAAATCTGCGGACTAATTTTCTTTTCTCAGTGGTTAATAAAAATAAATTTGTGGTTTTAGAGTTCCCAAATCACACATTTAGACGATTACGCCGTCCACCATGCGAACAATTCTATCGGCGGTGTTTGCAATCGTGTTGTCGTGTGTTACCATGACAATTGTTAATTTTTGTTCTTTATTGAGAAGTTGGAGCAGTTCCATAATTTCTCTTGCTGAAACAGTATCAAGGTTGCCGGTTGGTTCGTCCGCCAGAAGAATTTTCGGTTCGGAAATCAACGCCCTTGCAATCGCCGCACGTTGCATCTCGCCGCCGGAAAGTTCACACGGTTTATGTTTCAAACGATGCGATAAACCCACCTTGTCCAGCAATGCTTTTGCCTTTTCAACATACAAACCACGCCGAAAAAAATAACTCAATATCCCCTCCCGAATCATAAGCGGCGATAATACATTTTCCAACGTCGTCAATTCCGGTAACAAATGATAAAACTGAAAAATAAAACCAATCGACCTGTTACGAAGATAATCGCGGCGAGCAGCCGGAATATTGTCAATCCGCTGATCCTCAAAATAAACGGCACCGGATTCGGGATTGTCCAGCGTGCCAAGCAAATGTAATAACGTACTTTTACCGGAACCGCTTTGACCAATAATCGCAACAAATTCTCCCGTTTGTACCGATAAATTAACCCCTTTAAGTACGGGAATTTTCAGTTTTTTTCTGTAATAACTTTTCGTCAGATTTTCCGCACGAAGTAATTTATTGACGGTTTTGTCAGACGGAACAGCGAATGTCTCTCTCTTTTTCAGAACAGAAATAGATTGCTTCCGGCGAAACACCGCTTCACGATTGCCGTGAACAATTTGGATCGTCGGTAAAATAATTTTTTTCTGTTCAGAATCCTTTCTCGATTCAAAATCTTCTTTCTGTTCAAAATATTCTTTTGGCTCAAAATCTTTTTTCTGTTCCAAATTTATTTTTTGCTCGGAATATTCTTTTTGTTCGGAAAAATTTTCCCGAACAATATTTTTTTCTTGTGCGGGATGATTGTTTCTATCGGGTTGCTGTAACATATTCTTTCGGGCTAGGAAAACATCAATATCGTCAAAATGTTCGTTTAATTGAAATTCTTCCGGTTTGGTGTTGGCGGAGGAATGGGAATATTTCGTTGTAACAGATTCTTCTTTTGCTTCTTCAAAATTTCGTTCCCAATTCGGCAAGGGCGGAATTTCAGGCAGATGAACTATTGTTGATTCTTTCTTCCGGTCAAACTTCGAATGGAACTGTTCTATCGGTTCCTCTTTCTGATAAAACGATTTCTTCTCCAACAAGTTTTTTGGATTTTCGATAGTCGGAAGTTTGTCGTACAAAAATGGCGAGTGAAACGACGATTCCCGAGCCGGAATAGTTGACCGGTTGGAATTTGCAGCAGATTCTTTGAACAGGGAAGGAATCATTTTAGGTGATGTTGTAGGTAACGGTAATGGTTGTTTGAACAATTCGTTCAGTTCAATAGTGGGCGGATTAAGGAGCGTGCGACCATCCGGCAACCGCAAAACACCGGAAAGCCGGACATTCGGTTTCGGCGGCGGCGGTTCCGGCGGATCAAGACACGGTTTTACTGGACGAAAATCTGCTGTTTGTCGGCTTTTCATCATTGGTGATTGTGTTGCAAAAATCAACACGGCTCACATTTAATTTCGTAACGATTCAACCGGATGTAACCTCGCAGCACGAATCGCCGGAAGAACTCCAGATGCAACCGCAATAAATATCGCACCGTAAATAATCCAAAATACGGTCGTTGGTTGTACAATAGTCGGTATTTCATAAAAAGAATAAATCTCAGGACTAAATACGTCACTCCGAAGAATATAAGACAAAACTCCTGCGATCTCCTTAATATATTTAACAAATAATAATCCGGTAATTAAACCCAATCCCGAACCAACCACTCCGAGCAATAAACTGTAACACAAAAATATCTGCATGATCCCGCCGCTACTCGCTCCAAGCGATTTCAAAATTCCAATGTCTTTCTGTTTTTCAATAACAATCATATAAAAAATCGCCAAAATTCCAAAACCCGCAACCGCAAATATCAGAAACAATAAAACGTTAAGCATTGCCAATTCATTGAATACGGCGGCGAGCAATGTTTCCTGTTTATCACGCCAGGTGCTGACTTTAAACAGTTCCTGCGGAAAAGCAGTACGAATTTTGTCGCGAATCACGTCAATATCAACTCCCGATTTGGCTTTAATCAAAATTTGTGTAACCGTCGGTTTGCCGGTTGCCGGATCAAACATTCCGCGAAGTTGTTGTAACTTTTCTATCGGTACAAAAACAAGACTTTTATCGTATTCCATCATTTTGCTTTCGTAAAGATCAACAACCGTAAAACTGTCACTCTGAAGTTTGAGCGGAACTCCGGCTGTCGGAAACGTTATCATAACATCATCGCCCGGAATTAACGCAAGACTGTCAATCACCATTTTCTGACCGGTTTCCGAATCAACCTGATCAACACGATTGTAAAGCGAAATGCCAATTCCAATAATAACGCCGGTATGTTGTTCTTTTGCCGGATCGAATTTTTTTACCGGAGTGCTTGGATTTTCCGCAAACGGATCATACGGCAATTCCAATTCGCCGGAAGAGTTTCCCGCTACGGAATTTCCCGTTCCAGAATTTCGTGTTACGGCATTTCGTGCCGCATTTTGTTGTTTTTCAAGCCGGATGCGTTCTTCTTCATATTTGATACGAATTTTTTCCCGTTCGGCAAAATTGTTGCGACGATATTCCCAACCGGCGTAACGCATACTATGACGATAAGCGCCGCGTCCGTTATTTCCGGCTCCTTGTGTATCGTAACCATTTTCATGAAGTCTGAAATTCAATTCACGCCGATTGTCCGGATGCTGGAGATATTTCGTGATTTCGCTAACCCGACTTTGCGTAACAGCGTCAATTCCCATCAACTCAATCGGTACACTAATCGGTTCGCCTTCAATTCCGATTCGAAAAGTCAACATGGCAGGAATTGCAATCATCGGCGTCATCTCTTCAATCAAATCACCGGCAACTTCACGAATCCGGTCTATATGCCACGCCGCATCGGGAAATCCGCGATTAGCGTCAATAGATTCAACCGTTACATCACTAAGAATCCCATGAATCCGAACTTGCATTTCGTTCGTAAATCCAAGCATCACCGCATTGACCACAATCATCGTCGCCACACCAAGCGTAACACTAATAATCGACGCCAACGCAATATAACGCGTCAGAAGATAACGCCAACAGAGTAATAATTTATACATCGAAAGGCTTCCTTGCCTAAAATAATTGTTCAAAAAAAATAAATGTTCAAAAACAGATTAAAATGTAACGGTCAATTTTTTTATGAACTGTAAAATTTATTATTGCAACAGTTTTATGTTTTTTAATTACTTTAATTTCTTTTAGTTTTCTTCTAATGTTATTTTTCTTCCCGGCATTGATCTTCGTTGTGGTTTTGTTGTTGAGGATGGAGAAGTTGATTTTGGTTCGGTTTTTAATGTTTCCGGTTCTTCTTTTTTAACAGTTTCAGTTTTAGGTAATTCCGTAATATTTTTTTCCGTTTCTTTTTCTTTGTCAACATTATCTTTACCAACATTGTCTTTATTAAGATTAGATTCTTCACCAAGTAAAATAGAAGGTTTGCGGGTTGTTGGCGATTTCACTGTGTTTTCGTCTTGTTTTTCTTTTTTCGGAGTTTCTGATTCATTATCTAAACCTAAAAGAATAGGCGGACGTTTTGTTGGTGCCGGTGAAGCAATTATTTCATTTTCTGTTGAGTTAAATTTATCTTCCAATATTTGTTCCTTTTCCGGTTCATCATCCAATAATATCGGTACTTTTTTTGTCGCGGAAGTTGGAGCCGAAGAAATCACGGAATCCGATTTTGTCGTAACAGGATTTTCCGGCGTTTTAGGTGATGTTTTGGACGGCGTTTTAGAGAGTACATTAGAAGAGGTTTCTGTTAAAGATTCGTCTGATTTTTGTTCTGATTTTAGTTCCTGTTTTTGTACGTTTTTCAGAACGGATTCCGTTTTTGGTGCCGACAATTTTTGTGTTGATAAATCAACGGGTTTGTCTTCTTCAAGGAGAGTGAGGGCGGTTTTTTGCGATGAAGGAGTTGGTGTTGCCGATAATGCGGATGTTGATTCCGCCGGTTTTTTGGGTTCGGTAAAAACAGAGGCGGCGGAAGGTTTTTTATTTGTAACAGGAGAAGAAAAAACAGATTCTGTTTTCAAATCATCTTTAATTTTAATAACAATTACTTCGCCCTTTCTCAATGCCTCAATTCCGTCAACAGCGATAGCAAAAAGTTGTTCGGCTTCTTTTTTATAATTACTGTCACGCGAAACGTATTCCGCAAGATCGACAAGAGTTCGGGCTTTGATTGCTGACGATTGAATTTTGTCGATCAGTTTAAGTGTTTCGTTTAAGTTATGTTTTTCGAGTTGGATTTTTGCTAATCGGGCATTCAATTCATCGAGTTGAATTTCTTGTTTATTTCTGTCATTTTCGGTTAAAACCGGTTGCTTGGACAAAGTTGTTCGTGGAATAAAATTGGAACCGGACGATTCTTCTGCTTTTTTATAAACCTCTGTCCTTTCGGCTTTTACGACGGATGTTGGGTTGGTATCAATTTTCGACAAGGGGCGTATTTCTACGGATTTTTCAGTAACGGATAATGTCGGTTGTTTCGGTTGATTGGTTTGGTTTGGCAATGTCAAAACCGGTACGGTTGACGAGAAATCGGAAAATTCGGAGAAAGTTTTATTTGAATTTGAATGTGTTTTATTTTCTGTTTTATTTTCTGTTTTATTTTCCAGGAAATTATCAAATGCCGGTAATTTATTTGAATTTGTCGGTGATGCTGAGAAGGGTTTTGCGGGTTTTGCGTTTGGTGAAACAGGAATCTGATCGGTGATAGGCGGAGGAGCAAGAGTTGGAGAAACTTCGGAGAATGTCCGTAATTCGCGGTTTGGGCGGCTGCTGTAAAAGGATTTACCGTTGGGCGTACCGGCTTCTGGAGCGGCGGCGGCAACAGTGGAATAAATAATCAATAAAAAACTTATAACGATGGAAAAAATGAACATTCGTTTCATTGAAATATTCCTCTCATTCTTTTTCGCTTTTGCCAAATACATTGCTTTTATATTGGTTGGCTTGATGTTTTCAATACAAATTGTTCGTAAAAAAATTAAAAAAACTGTAAATCTTACATAATTTAATCTGTGGACAATATAACACAATTTTTCAAAAAGGCAAAACAAATGAAATGAGTAAAATAGATAAATTAAAAAATGTTCATATTTTATTCCGATTATAACGGTCAAAAGGATTAAAACAAATGGAATAACGAAATAATTTTATTCCCTTACACAAGAATACTTAAAAAGCAGATTACAATCAACATCAAAATCTCGAAAAATTTCTTTGTGTTCACCATCAAATTGTTAATCTAGGCAAATTACAACGGTCAACATCGCGAGATTATGACATTGTGAGATTATGCCATGCTTTTTGGGAAAAGACTCATTTTTTCCCAAATTTTGTGTTTCTTTATTATTGAAAGAACAAATAATTTCCTAGAGTTCCGAGTCTGGTTGTTAATTTAGTTGATTGGGGTGGTATTAACAGGGGAGTTATGGTATGATTTTTGTGTTGTTTTTGTTTTTCTCAACTAATAGTTCACTTTTTCACGGAGGATTTTCCATGACTAGCGTTATTAACGATGGCACCCTTTCCATTGATTGTCAAGCCGAAGTGTCCGATGGTGTTCTTCGTTACACCGGCACTTTCACACGTGTAGTTTCTCTTGTTGCCGGTCAGAATGAGCTCGATTTTATTATCGACGATATAGAGCGAATTAACCAAGAAATTAAGCGTAACGTTTCCGTTTT
>JAISNF010000088.1 GCA_031276415.1 Planctomycetaceae bacterium | reverse complement strand
CTGACGACGGGGATTTTTTGATGGTTGGTATTTTGATAGCGGGTTATTTCGTAACGGTTTGAGGGAGTTTTATCGAATGCCAGCCATGAGGGTGAACCATGAAAAAACATAGAATTTGTTGCACCAAACGTGTTGGGAATCCGTCCGCCGATTCGTACAATCGCAACCGGTTGTCCCATTGCCGCAGCAACCGCCATCGGATCAAAACCGGCAGAAATATCCGTTGAAATTTGTGTACCGAAATCACCGCGAATCGGCATCGCCGTTTGCGGATTTTCGAGATAAATAATGCGTGTTACAAATTTCCCGTCCAACGCCAATTCAATGTCTTCCTGAGTAATATCAATCTGAATCGGAAATTCCAACTCCAATCCGTGCGGCGGATAAGTTCGGGCAATAATTTTAACAGTGGGAAAAACTTCGCGTCCGGCTTGAAACGGAATATCCGTTATGCGTAACCGATAATCATTGCCGACAATAAGTCCGACAGCATAAGGAGTCGTTTGACGTTGGACAAAATGATCATCAATAGGAAGAGCAATTTTCGTACCTTCCGGACCGCGAATTTTAACAGGTTGATAATAACACTGAACTGAAGAACCCTGATAATTCGCTTGATAATCTGCCGGAGAATGTATTGGATAATTTACCGGATAATTTACCGGAGAATTTATCGGAGAACCGGAAAAAGGCGCAACAGGATTCTGTGCGTATAACACCGTTACAAAAAGAAATGCGGTAATCGTGTAAAATACCTTCATCATTTGGTAGTAAGTAGTCCGTTGTTCGTCATTTATGAATCCACACAAAATTTAATGACAAACAACGGACAACGATTAACGGACGATTTAATTTATAATTATTGACGACTTAATTAATTAGGGAGCCAAAGTCGGATTTTGCGGTTGTGGTTTCGGTTGTAATTGTGGCTCTGCCGGTGCCGGCACGTTAGGTTGCTGTTGTTGTGTTTGAGCCGCTAACTGTTGCAATTGCGAAGTGTAATGCGGATGCACAAGAACATTTTGCGGATTAACTCCAATCGGACTTACCGGAGGCGGTTGCAAAACCGGTCTTGGTGCTGCGGGAATCGGTTCGGCACGAACAATAGGATAACGGTTTGGCGAATGGGCTCCTTGCGGAAGTTGCGGCGGTCCCGGAATTCCTGACGATGTTTTGGTCATCGGAGTTCCGTAATGCGGAATATTAACACCGGAAATCGTGTTCTGCGGCATTGATGAACCGTTAATCGGATAACCTCCCTGTAACGGTAAACCGTTGACATTGACATAAGCAGGAGTTCGTGTTGCCAGACGTTGTTTTTCCGCAACAATACCGCTTAAATCTTTGTTGCCCATGCGAATAACCGCAAGAATTGCTCCGCGATTACTTGCCTCAACAATAGGATCAACTCCGGGTTCCAGTTGCGTATTAACCAATGTTCCGACACCAGCCATAGCGAGTCCCTGATATTCGGGATTGGGCAAATACACGACTTTTGTGATAAAGTTACCGGAAAACACTTGATCAAAATCATTGTCGGTAAACTCAATCGGAATCGAATTATGAGCCAAAAACGCCTGAGTTCGCGCCATTGTCGGCGCAATTTCCAATGTCGGATAAAGTTCTTTTCCTTGCCGTCCCGGAATATTTGATAATTTTAAGCGGTAAATTGCTCCTTGCATAAAATCATGTGTTGCCGGACAAACACGCGGTTCGGAATCAAACGTACCCGGAGTTTTTTCGTCCCAGTTAATCGTCAACGATTCCAGACCGATGAAATTAATTTGTGAAGTCGGAACAACCGGAGGAAGTTGATATGGAACCAACTGCGGCGGTGCCGCAAGAGGAATTTCCGGCTGCTGCGGAATATCCGGTCTTCCCGGTCCCGAAGAACCTGTCGGCAATGAGACCGGTTGATACGGTTCCGGCATCACTCCGGGACCAGGACCATCCACTCCGTAAGCCCTATAAGGCGATTGATTAAAACCGCCGGTCAAAACGGGACCTTGGCATCCTGCCAAAACCACAAGAAGTGCTAAATAGGAAAAACTACATCGCATCAGGTATCCTCCCCTTTTACGAAATGGTGCAATTGTCCGTGTTATATCTTTTTTATATTTTTGCGGCAAATGCGGATTTTTGACTACAAGGTCTTTGAAGATTTATTTGTTGGAAAACACAATTGCACTGGACAGGAAATTTATTTTTTCTTACAATTCCATCCGTCTTCTTCGGTGTCACTCCATGTTTTGACCACTGAAGAAAAAACAATTGGTCTTCTAATCCTTATTATTCGGTTAGTTACCATGCAATACTTTTGCAATTTCCTCAGAATTACTCATCCTTGCCAAAAAAGAAATAAAAAATTTTTCTCTGTAATTTATTTTATTTTTTTGGTTTTAGTTATTTATTTTTATCAAAGTGCTTTTTTGGCTCTTTTTGCCAAAGACGATACGGCAACAGATTTTGGCGGAAAATATTTAAAACAATCAATTGATCGGATTTTATCGATTAAAACGATTGAAAGTGATATTCGGATGGACGTGTATGTTGACGATGTTGAATATTCTGCTCGTGGGCGTTATGAAGAGCAGGCGTTGCCGAAACCGTTGGCAGGCGAATTTTTGCGTTCGATGTACCGTTTGGACATCAATTTTCTGACCAATGTTCCGGCGTCTCCCGGTTCTGAACCCAATCGTATGACTGTTGTGTGTCATCTTTCGGAGGATCGGGAACAAAATCAAATCTGGCAATACACCTCTATCGAAGGGGAAAAAACTTTTAATATCATTAAAATTTCTCCCGTAGAAAATGCTATTAAACAATCAAAGAAGGAACCGCGTTTTACGCAAATTAGTGAAGTTCGTAATTTAGGTGGTTTAGCGGGACAATTACGGCAGATCGACCGGTTTTACGAATTTGTTGCACCGGCGCAACCGGAAACTCTTGAAGAAGACGATTCGATTCTTGTTTGGAAAATTACCGGAACGATACGTTTGAATTATTTTGACGATTTAATCAAACAGTTTGGCGGATTGGACAAGAAGAAAAGATATCCGCAAGATTTTCCTTCGGACATTGAGATATGGATTGGACGCAATGACGGATTTCCTTATAAGATTCGGTATTTGAATCGTCCTTCCGAAAAATCGTCAAAACGAACACTTCTTTTGCAATCGTCTTATTTCAATGTAATTTTGGATGGCGAGGCAATTCCGTCTGTCCGGTTTGCAACATTTGAGCAAGGCGAATATCTGGACGGAGTTTTCGGTTTCCAAGACATCACCGCATCGTTTATCCAATCGCTCGGTCTTTGAGAATAACGATTCACTCTCAACTATTAACTATTCACTATTAACTATTAACTAAAAAGCAGGCTCTTGCTAATATTTTGAAAATTGCAATAATGAAAACATAGTTTTTTGATTTTATTGTGAAAAGGAAAATATTTTGAAAAAAAGGATTTCCGTTCAGTAATATTGGCGAATGATTTTAATTTATCTTATTCTTTTGGGGCTTGTTTTGATCTGTTTTGTTTCAATCGGGTCTCGATCACTTAAATCGTTTTCCAGACATCAATTGGAGGATTTCTGTCGGCGTCGCGGAGCAGAAACCCGATTGAGTCAAATTCTTAAAGAATACGAACGCGTTGCGGTGGCGGCTGGAATGTTGCGCATTCTTTTGACAACCGTTTTAATAACAACAATAATTTTCCGATGGAATCCGAATCGTGAAGTTTTTACGGATTGGATTATTTTGGTTTTTATTGTGTCGTTCCTTTTTTTGTGTGTGGAATTTTGGTTACCGCGAGTAGTTTCAAAACTTTGGGGAACATCTTTTGTTTATTTTACGTGGTCTCTTTGGTTTTGCCTTGCGGTGTTGCTTTTTCCGTTGACTTTAATTGACCGATTTTTCAATGTTTTTTTTCACCGTCTTGCCGGTCAAACAGAAGAAACCGACGATGAAGAAGCGTTTGAAGACGAAATCCGAACAATGGTTACCGAAGGTCACCGCGAAGGACTGCTGGAAGAAGACGCACGGGAAATGATTGAAGGCGTCATCGAATTGAGCGATTTCACCGTTTCCGAAATTATGACTCCGCGAACTGATATGAAAAGTATTTCAAACGCTTTGTCATGGGACGAAATGCTCGCCGCAGTCATTGCAACTCCGCATTCGCGGATTCCGGTTTATAAAGATAATCGCGATGATATTATTGGAGTTATTCACGCCAAAGATTTGCTTCGTGAACTCGTGAAAAATGATCCGGCACAACGTTGTCCCTGGACAGACTTAATGACAGAACCGTTGTTTGTGCCGGAAACCAAACCGGTTGACACCCTGCTGCAAGAATTTCAAAATACAAAACCCGCCAACTCCGACAAAAATGTTTCCGATGATGATATTTCACAACGGGCGAAGGGACATTTGGCAATTGTGTTGGACGAATACGGAGGTGTTTCGGGAGTGGTTACTTTGGAAGATATTCTGGAGGAAATTGTCGGCGAAATTGTGGACGAACACGATCCGATGGTAATTACCGAAGAAATTAAAGAACTGGATGCGGAAACATTTGAAGTATTGGGCAAGGTTCGGATTGACGAGTTGAATGAAAAACTTGGTCTTGATTTGCCGGAAGACGAAGATTATGACACGATTGCCGGTTTTATTTTTTCAACACTTGGTCATGTTCCTGATGTTGGAGAAACTGTTGATTTTGAACACGAAGGCAAATTGTCCCGTTTCACTGTTATCGAAGCAACCCGACGACGCATCGAAAAAATCCGCTTGAAATTGCTCCACGAATAATCACAGTTGGGTACTTCTAAAAACTCAAATTTACTTTTTAAAACCACAGAGAACACAGAGAGGAATTTTTAAAAATTTATTTTAGATCAAAAGTCAAATATTAAATAATGTTTTGATTCCAATTAAAAATTTCCTCTGTGTCCTCTGTGGTTAATAAAAATATATTTGTCGTTTTTAGAAGTTCCCTGAAATATTACGGTAACTTAAATTGTTCCGGTTTTTCTTGCAAGACACGGCGTAACCAAGTTTCTGGATAAGGATCGCCTCCTTTGGGATATTGACCGTCATTGCTTCGAATATAACCGTCATTAAATTTTGTGAAAATATCAACAGCAAGTTTTTTCCAACGAGCAGCAACCAATTCCGCTTGCGAAATACTGTAATCAGTCAAATATTGTTGCGCAAGTTCTTTGTCGGTTTGAAACAATTCGGTTGCGGTTTTTTCAACGGCGTTTTGTAACGCAAAGAATTTTGTTTCCAATTCTTTTTGTACGGCAATAATTTCAGGAGCAATTCGAGCATATTTCAAATTAGCATAATTCGCAGTAATATTGAAAATCCACCAAGCGTTGTCCCATGAAAATTGCCGGATTGATCCGGCGGCAAACGAAGGCGGAACCTCCGTAATTCCACAGTACAACGGAAAATAACAACTCAAATAATTATCGTCAACTCCATACCACAACACACCACCAACCCGATCCGGTAAATGTGAACGCGATTGCGTAACAATCGAAAAACCGGTTTGCTGAGTTGAAATAGGACGTTCCCATGAATATTCTTGTTCGCTGCCTTCAACCTTCCAATACAACGGACGCCAACGCCGCGGCAAACCGTATTCGCCGGCATCAATTCCTTGCGTCATGTCAAACTCCGTTCCCTCAAAATGATCACGCATCAACGACATCACATCAGCAGTTGACAACTTTTTGTCCGGTTTGATTGACCAAGGATATGGCTTGGCATCGGGAACACCACGATGATAGTCTGCCGAAAAATGTTGCGACGGCGCAGCACGGCGGAAAACACTCCAAACACGACTCTCACAAACCCGTTTCGATTTGGCATCAATCGCCCCGTAAGTTTCATCAAACCGGAATTTCTTGTCTCCGGCAGAATCAAACCAATCCTTTTCCAACGCAAAACTTTTAATATTGTCCGAAAAGAAAAATTCATTGGGATTACCTTTTTCAGGAATTTCACCAATTCGGGCTTGATTGGCGTGAACGGAAATTTCGCCGTCAGGAACTTTTCGGGCAACCCAAATAGCACCCTTCCCGTTTTGACCGGTTCCGACAATTTCAAAAACCCACGCTTCTTCTTTATCCGCTATAGAAATTGATTCGCCCTCGTCGTTATAACCGTATTCTTCAACAAGTTGAATCATCACGGCAATTGCTTCTTTTGCCGTTTTGGAACGTTGAAGAGCCAACGTTATCAACATTGGGTAATTGATCAACCCTTGCGGATTGACTAATTCTTCGCGACCGCCAAAGGTTGTTTCTGCAATGGCAACTTGAAATTCATTGATACAACCTTGCCGAGTCCAAAATCCGCCGTGACCTTCATCCCAAACAACTCCAAGAATTTGATACGTTTTGGCAACCTGTTTAATTTTTCCGGCGGGACGATCTTTTGTTGCAGGAATATCAATAACCGCATCCGCAGGATATTCTGTTGCCGGAAAAACTTTCAGACACGGATAAAATCCTGCCGAATCCGCCGTGTAAGTGATCGCTACGGAATTGTCCGCTGACGCTCCTTTGGAAACAAGGATATTGGTGCAAGCGGTTATCGTATTAAAAGTTGGAAAAACCGCAAGAAAAACCACAAAAAAAACTGCTCGATAATGTGTTTGATAAAGTGTTCGTAAAATAGTCATATGGAATAGAAAAAAAATTTTTGTAGTTAATATTTGGACAACCGAAAAATTCCACGCAATTTGTTACAAGGAAATTTACTGCAACATTGCAAGATATTGAATAAACATTGCATTCTTTTGGTTATCGCCCCAAACAATTCTTGCCGCTAAGTATAATCGACGCAAGAAAATCAATCAAGATTCGCCAAATTTTTTTGCAAATAATCGCAAATACAAAGAACTGTCCGCAGATTATTTTTTAGCGAATAGTGAATTAGTGGCGATTAAAAATGTTTGGACAAATAATTCCGCTTGCGAACTATTCACTATTCACTATTCACTATTCACTACTAACTATTCACTACTAACTATTCACTACTAACTATTCACTAATATTGATAAGGTTCTTGCTCTGAAGAGTGGAAGGATCAGAAATTTTTATTTTGGCAATGAATTATCTGACCCCATAACTTGAAAGACGTGATTTTTCGTGTAAAATCACGTGATAATGTAAATTGCGGTAGAGGGATGTGTTGTTCCAAGATTTCGCCGGATTGCATTTTTCAGGTTTGTACCTTTGTTTTTTAGTCACTCTTTGAATCACATTTTCTCGATTT
Source organism: Planctomycetaceae bacterium (assembly GCA_031276415.1). Classification (GTDB taxonomy): domain Bacteria; phylum Planctomycetota; class Planctomycetia; order Pirellulales; family Thermoguttaceae; genus WRKP01. The sequence continues at coordinate 1,579 of JAISNF010000088.1, read as the reverse complement.
AATAAAATTTATGGATTTAACGCCACGCCAGATTGTCGCAGAACTCGATAAACATATCGTCGGTCAAAATGAAGCTAAACGCAGTGTCGCAGTTGCTGTGCGTAACCGTTGGCGACGCCAACGAGTCGATGATTCGATGAAAAAAGAAATTTCACCGAAAAATATTATGATGATCGGTCCCACCGGCGTCGGAAAAACCGAAATCGCCCGCCGACTCGCCACTTTAACCGGTGCTCCGTTTATCAAAGTCGAAGCAACAAAATATACCGAAGTAGGATATTATGGACGCGATGTCGAAAGTATGGTACGCGAACTCGTCGAAAATGCACTCGGCATCGTCCGCTCCACCGAACGCGAAAAAGTTAAAGAAGAAGCCATGCGGCGCGCTAATGATCGGCTTGTCGATATGTTGTTGCCTTCGCCATCCGGTTCAAAAAATTCTGACGACGACGATGACGATGATGAAGCACAATCCGATGAAGACCTTGTTAAATCCGTCCGGCACGAACGGAACCGCGCAAAAATTCGCAAAATGCTCGAAAAAGGTCTTATGGAAAACCGAACCGTAAGTATCATTTCCGAAACACGGGCTGTCCCAATGATTATGAGCAATATGCCCGGTATGGAATCAATGGAATTTGATTTTCAGGAAATGTTCGAAAAAATCGCCCCGCGAAGCCGAACAAAACGCGATATGACCGTTAAAGAAGCACGCGAATTTCTAATCGAACAAGAAAGCGATCAGTTAATCAGTAAAGATAAAGTACAAACCGCCGCCGTTGAATTGGCTGAAAATCTCGGAATTATCTTTATTGATGAAATCGATAAAATCGTTGCCAGTGAAAAACAACACGGAGCCGATGTTTCACGGCAAGGAGTTCAGCGTGATTTGTTGCCGATTGTCGAAGGAACAACAATTCAAACGAAATACGGTTATGTCAAAACGGATCATGTTTTGTTTATTGCCGCCGGAGCGTTTCACCGTGCAAAACCGAGCGATTTAATGCCGGAACTTCAGGGACGTTTTCCAATTCGGGTCGAATTGAATGATTTAACCAAAGACGATTTCATCCGCATTTTGACCGAACCAAACGGTTCATTGACCAAACAATATCAAGCCTTGATGCAAACGGAAAAGATCGAATTGGTTTTCAAACCCAATGGAATTGATGCGTTGGCGGAATACGCTTTTGCCGTCAATCAGAGAATGCAGAATATCGGTGCCAGACGGCTTTACACAATTATGGAACGATTGCTCGAAGAACTAAGTTTCGAAGCACCCGATATGAAACAAAAACGTATCGTGATTGATGCGAATTATGTCAAACAACGTATTGACGATGTTAGTAAAGATGAAGATTTGAGCAAATTTATTCTGTAAAAACACAAAAAACTTGTCCGCAGATAATTTTTAAAACCGTCCGCAGATAATCGCAGATTGTCTTTTGAGAATACGAAATAGCAAAATAGACAAACAATTTTTTTGTTGATTTAACTTTATTTTTATTTCATATTTTTGTTGTTGTCTATTTTTAAAAATCATCTGCGTAATCTGCGGACTTTTTTAAAAATACTCTGC
>JAISNF010000084.1 GCA_031276415.1 Planctomycetaceae bacterium | reverse complement strand
GCTTGACTATTTACCGCCGACATCGCCTATTATTCTTGTGGAACCGCGTGAAATCGAACTCGCCGCTCAACAACTCCATCTTAGAAAATAGTCCGCCAATAACGCTGATTATCGCAGATGATTTTTAAATATAAAACAAAAAATCATCTGCGTCTATCTGCGTAATCTGCGGACAAATTTTTGTTTCCGTATTTTTATGCGGTTAATGAAACAGATCGTTACATTTATTCATGGCGAGAGATTGGCACGTGAGATTTGCCATTGTTTTTGCCGGAACCGGAAAGCAATCCAAAATGTAATCCATGTTACAATAATAAGACCGGAAAAATGAATTTGTTCTCCGTAACGTATTTTTTGATCGGAATGTTCACGAATTTTGAGTTCAAGTAAGAACAATGCCGGTCGTGAATAACAAAAGAACGACGCCCAACGAAATAATTCAACCGTCGGCTTGAGTTCCCAATCAGGCGGAAACGGCTCTTCCATTTCCGTCATTTTTGTTTCAGCCATCATAACCGGACGAATTCGTTCCGGTAAATCAAACGAATCAGCGGAATTGCCAGCCGCAACCGTACTTAGCAAAATCTGCGGCATGATAAACAACGGAACCAACGCCACCGCAACACTTTCTGTGGACACAAGACTTGAAATAAGCAACCCAAGACCAACTCCCGCCCCGTAACAACAAAACAAAACACACGGCAATATCAAACCATTCAATAACAACATTTTTTCATTCAACGATTCAAAACAAAAATTAGGACAACACCAATAAAGCGTTTGCCAAAGTAAACCAATCTGAATAATACCCAACAAAAAATAAAACAACGCTTTTCCGAACAAAAAACAGTTCGTGTTCAAACCGGATAAATGTTCACGAATAAACCATTTTCGTTCACTAACAATTCCACGAACAGAATTGTTCATCCCAAACCAAAGTGAAACAATAATAGCAAAAAACAATAAAGGATAAATGTTACTTTCATTTTGCTGACTCAAAACTATCAGAAAACCCAGAATAAGCGGAAGAAATAACGTTGAAATCAATAAAAAACGGTCTTTTCGAAAAAGCCGCAAACTACGCTCAAACACATCAAATGTCTGACGCAACAAGGGAAATCGAATCATGATCTTGTCCGCAAAACAGAATACGGAATAAAAAATGAAACGATATAGAAAATAAAAAAACGGAAACAAAAAATGTCCGACCGGATGAAGTGTTTCCCAAAAATTCGCCAATAAAAATCGAAACGGATGATCGTGTTCGGAAGTATCCGTTTTTTTGTTCCAGTAATAAATATCGGGATCGGCTTCAAGTTTTTCAAAAAATTTCGCATAATCTTCATTTTTTTCGTACATTTTTTGGAGTAATTGTTCTGTCGGAAGAACGCCGAGCAGTTTTCCGCATTCTGTTTCCTGACCGACGAGTTTAATTTTGTCAATAACTGCAACTTTATTGAAGAGGCGGATATTTTCCATAACATGAGTCGAACAAATAACGGTTGTTCCTGATTCCGCAATTCCTTTGAGTAACAACATTAATTTTCGTTCCATTGCGGGATCAAGTCCTGAAGACGGTTCGTCGAGAATGAGCAAATGCGGATTGCCCGGCAAGACCGCCGCAATTCCTGCACGTTTACGTTGACCGCCGCTGAGTTTGAAAATCTGTTTGTCCTGATGTTCTTTCAATCCGACACGTTGTAACGATAAATTAACATGATCCGAAATCGCCTGCGCCGAACATCCCGAAAGCAAAAGTCTTGCGGCATACCAAACATTTTCGCGAACCGTCAACGCCGGATATAAAGTATCATATTGCGGAACATATCGAAACAATTTTTTGTATTCTTCAATGTGTTTCGTAATATCCTTACCGCCGTTAAAAAGTATTCGACCGGAAGACGGTAATCCTGTCAGTGACAAAATTTCGATTAACGTACTTTTTCCCGAACCGCTCGGTCCAAGAATACCGATAAATTCGTTTCGCCCAACCGTAAACGAAATATCTTTAAGTATTTGCCGTTGTTCACGAATAACATTAACGTTTTCAATTTGTAAATCCATTTTATTAAATCCGCCGCCATTAAAATTTTGTTTCAGTTTTAGGTCAATATTGTTTTCAATATTGTTTATTTTTGTTGATTATAAGTTGATTATAAAATAACAACAAATTTGTGCAATGATGCAGTCGATTTTTGTAAGCATTTGTACACATTTGTAAACAATTGATTTATGGTAACTTCTAATAACCGGCTTTGTATTTAAGCACAGATTATTTAACCACAGAGAACACAGAGTTCACAGAGAGGAAAAATTTGTATTTATTCAGTAATGTCTCGGTTTAGTTAAAATTCCGTAATATTTCCTAAGTCCCGCAGGGACGAGATATGCATAACCGTAGGTGTAGCGAAGCGCAACCTACGGATAAATGTGAATACCAAACAAAACCCCGCATGGGGTGAGATTATCAGCCCGAACAACCATAATCTCGCCCCATGCGGGGCTTAAAGAGGATTGAGGATTCCGTAAACCGTAGGTTGCGCTTCGCTACACCTACGGTTATGCACATCACACCCCTAGCGGGGTTAAGATTGAGAAATAAAAATTCCGCTGAAATATAAAAATTTTTTCTCCTCTATGT
>JAISNF010000344.1 GCA_031276415.1 Planctomycetaceae bacterium | reverse complement strand
AACGAAACACAAGTTAATGCAAAATCGGCTAACTCATCCAGTTTTGCAAGATTTTGAATTGAATTGATTTTTTTCTGAAGCGATGTCGGAGGCGATTTCAAACGCCGTGAAAGAATACGAATTATCATTTCCGCTTCACCTTCTGCCCGACCTTTTACGATGCCTTCTGCCCGACCTTTTGCGATACCTTCTACACGACCTTTTACGATGCCTCTTGTTTCACCTTCAGCCCAACCTTTTACAATACCTCTTGTTTCGCCTTCGGCTTGAGCTTTGGCGAGGTCGGCTTGGACTTTGGCGAAGTCAACTTGAGCTTTGGCGAGGTCGGCTTGGACTTTGGCGAAGTCAACTTGGGCTTTTGCGATGCCTTCGGCAATTAATTCATCTAACAATGATACCGACATTGGAATACCTCCTTCTTTTTGGATTTGTTTCGTAAGATCAATATAATCTCGACGTTTGAAATTTTTTGCGCTTGTTGTCGCATAATACACCGCATCATACCATTCTTGTTGAGATTCTTTTAAGTGTAATGTCGGTTGCAACTTCTGAAAAATAGCGATAAGATGATCCGCAACATCTTCACTGAAAACCATTTGCAATGTCATAAAAAGAACTTCAAGTTCCTGATCGGAAGGAAAACTATTGGGAGCAATGGTTGTAACATCACACAAAAGAGCCTTCATATTCGGAGTAAACTCTTCCATTCCCTTTAATATTCGAATCAATTCGATCAATTCCCTTGGCGAAGTAAATTTATTTTCGCCGTAATGAAAAATGATGGGAATAATTGTTGGAAGCAAAAAATCTCTAAATTGTTGTTTCGCTTGTTCGGTGGCATCGGGGGCTTTCGCTGCCGATTCCACTGCTTGAAATTCACGATCCCAAATGCGGACAATATATTTGACTATTTGGAAAATTGTCCATTTATCGTTTTCGGTTTTCAATTCAATCAGGATGAAAACGACAATAATTTCGTTGCTGTTTTTAAGCGGAATCCGGTACAACACATCAACATATAACCGTTTAAGTTCTTCATCGACATAAGTTTCCGGATCAATTTGTAATCTGCTAAGATCAATCAACTCCAGAACTTCCGGCTTAAGAATATATTTCAAAAACTTTCGGGCTTTTCGGAGATTGGTTAATTTACTTTTGCAGAACGCATCATGTTGATACTTCTTTTTGAACTCATCCAATGCTTTCTGGTCAAACGGTTGAGCCAAATCAAATGGTTTTACTAAAGTTTTGAGAGACATAACAAACTAATCCGGTAATTTTAAAATTCACAATTAATAATATAGACAGTTAAAAATATCATAAATGAAGAGTATCATAGCAAATGAATCGTGATTTTCAATATTGTGTTGAATACTTTGTTCAATTTATTTGTGTTCGCGAACCGGAACAATAATAACGAGTTGCAATTACCGGACTATTCATTTTCTTCTTCTTCGGGTCTATTTTTGGGCGGCAGGTACATTAGCAGTTTTTGTTTAATTACGCGCGGGTTTTCGCCGGATTGAATAGCGATAACACCTTTTAAAGTAATTTCCATCGTTTGAATTTCGTTGGCGTTGATAAAACCGAGTTTATCCGCCCAAGGCAACAACATTAGGTTTGAGGCGATTGCACCATACAGCGTGGTCAACAACGCTACCGCCATACCGGCACCGATGGTATCCGGGTCTAAGTCGGCGAGCATCATCACGAGTCCGATCAATGTTCCAATCATTCCGAAAGCCGGAGCGTATTTACCGTAATTGGCAACAACACTTTGACCATAAAGATGCCGTGTATTAACGGCGTCAATTTCCGTATTCATAATTCCTTCGACCACTTCCGGCGAAATTCCATCAACAGCCATTCGCAAACCTGTTGCCAAAAAAGGGTTGTCAATTTCTTCCATTCGGTTTTCGAGAGACAAAAGCCCTTCACGCCGTGCGGATTCTGCAAGAGAAACAATTTGCATGATCGTTTGTAAAACATCTTGTTCTTTTGCGGTAAAGGGAATTTTAATATAATTATACGATTGTAAAAACGCCGACAACGGATAAGCCCCCAGCACCGATGCAATTGCCCCGCCAAAAACAATAAGAACAGACGGAGTATCCCAGAAAATAACCAACTTCTCAAATCCACCGAGTGCAATGGACATCAACATTAGGAACCAGCCCAGTGCCAAACCAATAATCGTTGCTTTACCCATAATTCAAGATAAAAAACATTCGTAGACGCAAAAAAAGAATTGAAAACGGTTTACTATTCTAGCATAAAAATACGAAAATCACGAAAAAATAGGAAATAATCAGAAAAATTTCATCTTTTTCGTGATTTCGTAGTAACAATATCCGCAACAAAGGACAAATAATCTTAAATCATTTAGTTTTGGTCATCAAGAATATCAACTGCGGCGAATTTTTTACCTTCGAGCATTTCGAGACTTGCGCCGCCTCCGGTGCTGACGTGGGAAACTTTATCGGCGAAACCGAGTTGTTGAATTGCTGCTGCGCTGTCGCCGCCGCCGATAATACTGATTGCGCCGCTATCGGCAACCGCTTGAGCAACTGCTTTGGTGCCTTCATCGAATGGCGGGATTTCACTAACTCCCATTGGACCGTTCCAAACAACGGTTTTGGCTCCTTTTACGATGCCGGCATAAAGTTTTGCCGTTTCGGGTCCAATATCCAGACCTTCCCAATCATCGGGAATATCACCGGCTTTAACGATTTTTTTATTGCCGTCTGCGGCGAATTTATCGCTGCAATGTGTATCGACGGGCAAAACCAATTTGTTACCGCCGAGAACCATTAGTTCTTTTGCCAGATCGATTTTATCGGTTTCGACCAGACTTTTTCCAACTTTTTCGCCTTTTGCCAGGCTAAATGTATAAGCCATTGCGCCGCCGATGAGAACTTGATCGCAAATTCCGAGCAGATTTTTGATCACCATAATTTTGTCGGAAACCTTTTTACCGCCGATAATAGCAACGAATGGGCGTTGCGGATTAGCGATGGCGTTGCTGAGATATTTAATTTCTTTTTCGACGAGAAATCCGCAAACTTTGGGTTTTGATCCCATTGCTTTGGGCAATGCGTACATGGAAGCGTCTGTTCGGTGGCAAGTTCCGAAGGCGTCATTGACGTAAATATCGGCGAACGATGCTAATTCTTTGGCAAAGGTTTCATCGCCATTTTTCTCGCCGGGTTGAAAGCGTAGGTTTTCGAGAACCAAGACATTACCTTTTAAGAGGGCTTTAACTTTTGCTTTGGCGTCGGGACCAACGGTATCGCCTGCAAACGCAACCGTTTGACCGAGCAAGTCTGTGAGCCGATCTGCGGTTGATTTCATGGAATATTTGGGATCGGGGGCATCTTTGGGGCGTCCTAAATGGCTTGCCAGGACAACTTTTCCGCCGCGATTCAGCACGGATTTAATAGTGGGCAATGCCATTTCGATGCGTCGATCATCGGTGATTTTACCGTGTTCATCGAGTGGGACATTAAAATCTACACGAATGAAAACTGTTTTGTTTTGAACATCAACATCAGCAATTGTTTTTTTCGCCATAATGTTCAGTCCTTTCTGATATTTTTGGGTAAAAGTTTATTCCGTCCAAAGTGTGGAGGAATTTTGATTTAACTGTTTTTAATTCTAACAGTCCCAAACTTTTTTTGTAGTAGTATCCAACAAAATTCAGAAAATTGTCTGC
>JAISNF010000311.1 GCA_031276415.1 Planctomycetaceae bacterium | reverse complement strand
GTTAATTATTGATTTCGGTCTTAATCCTCAACCGGTTGGCGTTCCGTCAACTCCAATTGTAGTAACAGAAAGAATTGTCACCAACTTTTACACCGCCAAACGCCTACTATTCGCCCTACAAACCACCATCCAACGCCATGAACAAACCTTCGGCGTTATTGAAATTGATATTCAGAAAAGAGTCAAAACATCTTAATATGAAACGAATTGGCTTTACTCTTTTTGATTTACTCGGTATTATCGTAATCACTGCATTGATTGTCGGTCTTTTGTTTCCATTGCTTCAGGCATCTCGCGAAACGGCAAGACGGACAATGTGTACTGATCAACTTAAACAGTTGGGTATTGCTCTCAAGCAGTATCACGATGTTCACAATATCTTGCCAAGTCATAAATTCGGTCCCGGTAGTAATAACCGTATCTCGGCGTTTACAATGCTCTTGTTACACACCGGTCATGAAAATATTTATAACGAAATTGCCGAAGCGAAATGGCAAGTTCCTTGGCGAAAAGAAAAAGTGGATTCAAAAGGTAAACCGGTTCTGGATGCCGACGAAAAACAAATTCCCGGTCCCTATTGTACCATGATTCCTGAATTTCTTTGCCCAACCGATCCGGCTGGTTTTGACCGTGTTCCGTTTATGCTTGGATACAATAATTATGTTTTCTCTCACGGCGATTGGATTACCGGGCAAAACGAAAAATTCAGTCGTGGTGTTTTTACGCCGGAGATTTGGCATACGATGGACGATATTGTTGACGGTGTAACAAATACGTTGGCAATGAGTGAACGTTGCGCTGCCCCGCAACGTGATCGGCAAATCTATTCACCGGAAATTCGCGGTGAAACAAATAAAGGAATTCAGGAAGTACTGGAACAGATTAGTATCAGAGGCGGTGTTCGGCTTGATATGAAAGAACCGATTAGTGAAGATATTACGAAACAAAATCTAACACTTTGTTTTGATACGGCAAAAGATGGAGTGTTTATCGGTGACGAAAATATTCCGAGAATCAACCGCGAATGGTCTGGCGCACGTTGGGCAGATGGACAGCATTTTTTCACAATTACCAATACAATTATGCCGCCCAACGGTGCAAGTTGCGCAACAAGAACCAACGATCAATCGCCGCTTTTAGCTCCGCCGACAAGTTATCATCTTACCGGTGTCAACGCTTTGATGCTTGACGGTCAGGTACGGTTTATTTCAAACAACATCGATTATGGCGGTGACTACACCGGAAAAACATGCGTTAAAGAAGGTCAATCACCGTTTGGCATTTGGGGAGCATTGGGAAGTATTGCCGATACAAAAACGGTTGATGCCGAAGTTAAGTAGGTGATTTTTGTTCTTGAAATTGACGTATTAACTTCTGATCGTCTTCGGAAAGAGATTTGATATTCATAGTTCCGGTATCTCCGGTTTTCGATTGAAACAACACGAGATTATCCTGAACACGGATTAATTTTGCCTCAAATTTTTGTGTTCCTGAAATATTTGTCCAGATTCGGAACTGTTTATCGGGAACTTGTTCATTATATGATTTCAGTATTCTCTGGTCATCAAGGCAAAAACGAACAATATTTATTACAGTTATTTTGCCGTCCAACATCTCAAATCGGGCATCGCCATTTTTTACATCAATTAATTTGAGTTCCAGTTCTTGGGTTCCGGTGTTGTCTGTCCATGTAAAAAAATCTTTTGTTACATTACCGCCACTATTTACAGACCGTCCGAAATAAAACTCTTTCGCAATACTTTCATGTAATCGTTCGCAATATTTTGTTCGTTGGAAAATCAGCATTCCTGTTGCAAGAAGTAACGGTAAAAAGAACGCGAAAAAACAATTGGACATGGAACGATAAGTATAAATTTTCCGTTCCGGCGGCGGATTGAACCAACCACCCCGCTTTTGCGCAATCATCCAACCGAAACAATTATATTCATCCATTGCCGGTCGCCACGCCGCATGACCGCTTTGATCAAATTGAGTGAACTTCATAAAACCGCCCGAACGATTGATGATTCGCATTGCCTGACGATTAGAGCTAACGGATGCGCTACTATCCAATTTATTTCTGAATACCCAAATAGGAAAACTTGTAAGTTTTGCTAAATTAGGACTATCAGGAACAGAAATCGATGCAATAGCAGCGGCTGAAAATTTTTCAGGATATTCCAAAAGTAAAAGCCACACACCATAACCTCCACTACTCAATCCAAAGGTACTCAATCGATTTTCATCTATCGGATTATTGGCAATAACATGATCAGTTAACGCAACAACAACATCAAGATTACCATCTTTTTCTGGTTTGAATCTCCAGTAACGATTATCTGGCGGACATTGTAATACCAGAAGAAAAAAGTCTTGTTGCTTTTCTCCAAGCATAAGCGGCAAAATCGAATGAAGATGTGCTAATGAAAGGGTGTTGTCTTTTCCTGCTTCACCTACTCCGTGTAAATGAACAACAAGCGGATATTTTTTACCAGGTTTAATTTTCTGCGGAACACGTAACCGATATTTGATTTCCGAATTTTCGTACTTTCCACCGGTATATTGAAATGACTGTTCTTCGAAACAATAAACGAGAACCGGATGCGGTGTTTTCCCTGCTCCTTTTGTACGGTTATCTTCCATTTTGACCAATTCCCGAATTTGTTCTGTCGTAAATTTGAGAAGATCATCTTGAGACTTAACATCGTAAATACCTATTGATGTTTCCACTTTTTTAGGCGGAGCAGGTTCTGTAAGTATAACCGTAGCGTCTGCTCCGAGCATTGTTGGAATACAAACGAGTAAAAATAAGGACAAAATCGTTGTCTTCGTTGTGTCTGTTT
>JAISNF010000284.1 GCA_031276415.1 Planctomycetaceae bacterium | reverse complement strand
TATGACAATTAAATGACTGACATTAAAATTGATACGTTTATAATTATTAACCATTAACGTTTTTTTCGCAACGATGGAAACCGGCGATATTTTGTTACATCATGGTTTATTAACCGAATCGGAACTTTCGGAACTTCGGGTTGCGCAACGTGAAGAGATGCGCAATGGACAACGTGATGCGGTAAGACTTGACCAACTCGCTGTTCAGAAAGGTATCTTAACAGAAGAAATTGTATTAACCCATTTGGGTGAAGAATTAGGAATCGGATATGTTGATCTGTTGGAATATCCTGTTAATTTATCGTTGCTAAAAACATTTCCGACACGATTTATTCATCGGGAACGGATTTTTCCTGTTGGACAATATGAAGATATGTTGGTGGTGGCAACCAGTGATCCGTTGAATCTTTATCCGTTGGACGAAGTTGCGTCTATTACCGGAATGCATGTTCAACCGGTGTTGGCGTTGAAAACGGAAATTGAAAAACTCATCAAAAATAATCTTGGAGTTGGCAGTGAAACGATTGACGGATTGATGGCGCAACAGGCAGAGGAAGCCAAAGACGGCGGAATTGAATTGGTTGGCGATTTGGAACTGGACGGCTCGGAACTTTCCGAAATGGCACAAGAGCCGTCTGTTATCCGGCTGGTCAACGAAATTCTGTTGGAAGCGATTGAGTCACGGGCAAGCGATATTCATATTGAAACGGAATCAGATGGTTTGTCAATCCGGTTTCGTATTGACGGCGTGCTGCACGTTCAGAATTTTCCGTCCGAAATTAACCGGTTTCAATCGGCAATTATCAGCCGGTTGAAAATTATGTCCAAATTGAATATCACTGAACGCCGTTTGCCGCAAGACGGACGTATTCAATTGAAATTTTCGGGACGTGAAATTGATGTTCGTGTTTCGGTAATTCCGATGATTCACGGCGAAGGAATTGTGATGCGTTTATTGGACAAAGGCGCAATGGAATTTTCATTACGCGGTCTTGGAATGAATCAAATAATTTATGAAACGTTTTCAAATCTGATTCGTCTGCCGCACGGAATTATTCTTGTTACGGGACCAACAGGAAGCGGCAAAACAACAACTCTTTACAGTGCCTTAACCGAAATCAAAGATTCTGCAACGAAAATAATTACAACGGAAGACCCCGTAGAATACCGGTTGAGCGGCATCAGTCAGATTCAGGTTCACGCCAAAATCGGTTTGACATTTGCAGCATCGTTGCGAAGTATTTTACGTCATGATCCTGATATTGTGCTGGTTGGAGAAATCCGCGATTTGGAAACGGCGGAAAACGCCGTGCAAGCGGCATTAACGGGACATTTAGTATTTAGTACGTTACACACCAACGATGCATCTGGGGCTTATACCCGATTAATTGATATGGGCGTGGAACCGTTTTTGGTCTCAAGTTGTGTTGAGGCGGTGATGGCGCAACGATTAGTTCGGAATCTTTGTCCGCATTGTAAAGAGGCGTATATTCCTGATTCGTCAGAGTTACCGCCGGATTTTCCGATGGATTTATTAAAACAAGAATATGGCGGTCGGTTGTATCGTCCTGTTGGATGTCGGGAATGCCGACAAGTTGGTTATCGCGGGCGAAGCGGAATTTACGAATTATTGGTTACATCAAATCCGGTTCGGGAAATGACCAGCCGCAACGCCACGGCGTGGGAAATTAAGAAAACAGCACTTAGCGAAGGAATGAGAACACTTCGCATGGACGGATGGCGAAAGGCTCTGCTTGGTCAAACTTCCGTTGATGAAATCGTTCGCGTTACAAAACAAGATGAATTTAGTAACTGAAAACAAATTTAGTAACTGAAAACAAAAATATTTAACTCCAAAAAATTTTGAACAATGAATTTATTTCCATTGATACTGACGGCGTTTTTTTTTATTGTGATGTTAATTATTGCCGGTTGGGGATTACGGCGAACATCGGATGTTCATGATTTTTTTCTTGGCGGTCAAACTCTTGGGGCGTGGATTTTGGCGTTTTCTTATGGAACTGCCTATTTTAGTGCGGTAATTTTTGTGGGATTTGCGGGCAAGTTTGGTTGGCAATTTGGTTTGAATGCTCTTTGGGTTGGTATTGGTAACGCTTTAATTGGTTCGGGTTTGGCGTGGCTGGTTCTTGGTCAACGTACTCGTCGAATGACGCACAATCTCAAGGTGCAAACGATGCCGGAATTTTTCGCCGCACGTTATGAAACAAACGGTATGAAAATTATTACGGCATTAATTATTTTCATTTTTCTAACTCCGTATTCTGCGTCGGTGTTTACCGGTTTGAGTTATTTATTTGAAATTGTTTTTGAACGGAAAGTGAGTTTTACTGTTGTTTTGACGGTGATTTCGTTAATTTCGTTCATTTATATTACATGCGGCGGTTACAAGGCGATTGCTCGAATTGATTTTATTCAGGGAATAATTATGTTGGTCGGTTCACTGTTGATGGTTTATGTTGTTGCCAAAAATTACGGCGGAGTTGTAACAGCATCAACGGAACTTTCGGCAAAACTCAGTGAACGAATTGTTACCGGTGAAATTAAATCGCCGCCTTGGTTTGTGTTACCGTCGGTGGTATTTATGACTTCGTTGGGAGTTTGGGGACTTCCGCAAATGGTACATAAATACTATGCTATTCGCGACGAAAAAGAGATTAAACGCGGGGCGTTAATCACGACAATTTTTGCGTTAATAATTGGTTGTGCTGCTTATTTTACGGGGGCAATGACACATTTGATGGAGCCGGAAAAAATTCCGCGTACAACATTGGGGGGAGTCAATTTTGATCAATTGGTTCCTGATTTAGTTGCGTCGCATTTACCGGAGGTGTTATTAGCGATTATTTTATTGCTTGTTTTATCGGCGTCGCTTTCGACGTTAAGTTCGTTGGTTCTTGTATCATCTTCGGCGATAACGATTGATTTATACAAAGGTTATCTTAATCCCAAAGCGTCGGGTTGGTCGGAATTGTTGTTGATACGTTTATTTTGTGGGATATTTATTTTGATTTCTTATTTAATTGCGTTATTTAAACCGGCGTGGATTGTGTCGTTGATGTCGATTTCGTGGGGAGCGGTAGCGGGTTCATTTTTGGCTCCGTATCTTTACGGTTTATTCTGGCGGCGGACGACAAAATTGGGGGCTTATGCCGGAATGTGGTCGGGGTTATTAGTTTCTAACGGGTTATATTGGTATTGGTTTATTACGGAGAGTCCGGCGGATGCCGGGGTTCGTGCGCCGCTTGCCGCATCTATTGCAATGATTATACCGTTAATTATTGTTCCGGCGGTCAGCCTAATAACTACGCCCCCAAAACCGGAAATAATTCAAAAAGCCTTCGAATAATTTGAATAATTTTTCAGAAATTACCAAAAGTTATTTTAGATCAAAAGTCAAATATTAAATAATGTTTCGATTCCAATTAAAAATTTCCTCTGTGTTTTCTGTGGTTTTAAAAATAAATTCGAGTTTTTAGAAATACCTATTTGTGGTTTTAGAATTTTTCATAATTAAGATATGTCTATTAAAACAGCCTTGCGAAAAGAAACAATCTCCCTATTTGACAATGAAGCCATCAATTTCCCTCTTGAAGCATCTGATATTTATGATCTGGTTATTGACAAGAAAAAGATTGGGATTTCTAATCCGACATACAGTAGGAAAAACGGGTTATTATTTACAGGTGATAGTATTCATTGGTTAAAATTTATAGAAACTAATTCTATTGACCTGATATTTGCCGACCCGCCCTACAATATTCAAAAAACATCATGGGACAAATTTGATTCGCAAGAGCAATATATTAGTTGGTCAATGGAGTGGATACAAGAAGCCGCCCGTATCTTAAAACCAACCGGTGCTCTTTATATTTGCGGTTTCAGTGAAATATTAGCGGATTTGAAACATCCGGCAATGAGATTTTTTGCCGGATGTAAATGGTTAATATGGTATTATCGGAACAAAGCCAATTTGGGGAAGGATTGGGGACGTTCCCATGAAAGTATTTTACATTTGCGTAAATCAAAATATTTTACAATGAATACCGATGATGTTCGGGTTCCTTACAACGAACACACGTTAAAATATCCGGAACATCCACAGGCAGAAACAAGCCAATACGGAAAAGGTAAGAAAAATACACAACTATGGGTTCCCCACCCAATGGGCGCAAAACCAAAAGACGTTATTGAAATACCAACAACATGTAACGGTATGGGCGAAAAAACAGAACATCCAACTCAAAAACCAGAAGAATTATTACGGAAAATAATATTGGCATCAAGTAATCAAGGCGATATTATTTTAGACCCGTTTTCCGGTTCCGGTACAACACTTGTAGTTGCAGAACAACTTAAACGAAAATGGATCGGCTGTGAAATGAACAACGAGTACAATAAATGGGCAATCCACAGAATCGATAATGTGATTTATCGCACCATTACCGAATGGATTGAATACGACAAACTAAACGTAAACCGCAGAGAATCAATACGATAGTTTCTAATAACCGGCTTTTATTTAAGGACAGATTATTTAACCACAGAGGACACAGAGTTCACAGAGAGGAAAGAATTTACATTTATTCAGTAATGTCTCGGTTTAGTAGAAATTTCGTAATATTTTCTTCGTCCCGCAAGGACGGGATTGTAACTGTCTATTTAAACCGAAGTTCCTGAGTCTATTTTTGTTAAGTCCTTATATTCAATCAGTTTATAAAAAAACTGATTGTTTTGAACTGGCTACAAAGTTATTGTTGGGGGCTGTTTGGAGTTGTGATGTTTTTAATTTGGTTCAATAATTCCTCCTGGAATGAATTCGGAATAGTGAGTGTGTTAAAGGTAATGTGTTGTTCGTCTGATTCGTCTGCGATTTGGCAATTGTTTCTACAAATGGTTGCCAGGTTGCTCAGTAATGTTTGAAAACTTTCTACCTGGTGTTCTCCCTCTTGGGTTTCTGTAGCATTTCCTTCTTGTTTTGTTACGAATTTGATTTTTGCGTGTTTTGCTTTTTTATTTGCAACATTTTTATTTGGTTTTGCGGTGATAACCGGATCACGAGTTGCTCTGGTTGCGTCAAGATTTTCGTCACTAAAAAGATACTGCCCCCACACTCGCCGGAGATGACAGACCACGTAGTACGA
>JAISNF010000239.1 GCA_031276415.1 Planctomycetaceae bacterium | reverse complement strand
ATAATAAAAATTTTCATAGAGACACAATGCATTGTGTCTCTTCGCTTCAAACCTATTCCATCCATACTCGTGAATAATTACAAAATTTCAATCTTAACCTCGCAGGGGTTAAATTTAGTTGAGAGTGGAGAGTTTCGCAATGCGGAATTACAAACATTTTGCTAATAATTCCGCTTGCAACACTATTCACTACTAACTATTCACTAATCTGCGGACAATATTTTTTTACGGCGTAATTTTGGTAATTATTTTGGCATTGGCAACCGGTTTTTCGATTTTGAACGATAATCGAGTTGGTTTTTTCTTTGTCATTGCGTCTTCGTCAATCTCAACTGTTTCCAACGTCAACGGTAATAGTTTTTCATTCGCAGTTGCCGTTACAACAACATGAATCTTTTTATCCTTTGCGCCAATCAGTAAATCAATTTTATTTTTGTTATCGGAATCATTGGGATTATTGGAATTATTTTGTTTTTCCCACGATTCATAAGTCAACAACGCCGTTTCCAATGTTCCGGCTGGTTCAAGTTCAATAATATCAGTAACAGTCAAAGAGTTTGGTTTATCCGGTTCCGCTCTCGTAAATTCAAATGTCCGCTCCAATTTTTTAATCTCTTTAAGACCATAAGCCGAAGCATAACTAATCGTGCAAGAATCTTTTTTGTCCGAAAATGTTTTTGCAATGATTTTACCATTGGCATTGCGTCCTGTTTTTTGCAGTTGACCGTTGATCACCGGAACCGGATGACCAAAGGAATTTAAGAGTTTACTATCATAACGTTTATTGCTGAATGTCCGGCGTGTATAAATTTCGCCGCCCGGATCAAGAATCGGCATTGTTCCGGCATACATCACCGTAAAAGAACCAATATCGTTATGATTATGATGTTCGGCGTTGTGCCCGCCCTTGCAAACAACCGCAAGTTGTTTCGTCTCTCCCGTTTTCGGACGGAAAATCATCACTCCGGCATCAGGAAAATCCGTCCGAAGTTCTGTCAGCGGTGTTGCTGTTGCCGATATTTCGGGAGTTTTGGTTGCGGAATTTGGAAAACAATAAACACCAGTCGCTTTGAGATTTCCTAACCGGTTTTGATATTTTTCGTAATTGGCAAAACCAAATTGAAACCGCCGACTCAGATATTTCGCAAGAGCGGCGTCCGGTTTGGCAGTAACCGAACAATCCGCAAACGCCGCAAAAAGCCCCGCCGCAACTTCCATCCGAAACCCAAAAAGCGCACAATTTCGTACTTTGGGCATTGTCAAGAAATCAACCTTGCCGCCGGTTGTCTGATAAACCATTTCAGCAAGTTCCGCAAAATGCCCGAAACCATAATTCCAATATCCCATTCCTTCACTACAATATCCATCCGCTGTAAATCCCTTGAAAAACGGTTCCATAAATTTTTCAGCGGCGGCGATATACCATGCCCGCCGAACCGGATCATCAATCAATGTAAGCGCAGCCCCCACCACGTCGGCATGACAAACACTATTCCAATTATTTGTTCCGGTAATCCACCAATTTCGTCCGTTATTACCGGATTTAACCGCTTGTTCGTAGGGTTGAAAGGTTCGCCGCTCAATGTTACGTTGGATTAGTTCGCGGATTTCCGGCGACAATTTATCGCCCAGCCATGTAACCGCCAAACCAAGTTCAGCACTGGTATCCGCCGAAACAAGATCAATATAAACCGTTTTACCATCGTAAATTTCGGCGTTTGAATCGTGCGCCGGAAGTGTCCAACTCGGATCGGCACAAATAGAACGAATTGTTGCTTCCAATCCGGCAATAAATCTGCCTTTATTTTCGATACATTCCGCAAGCACAAAAAGCGCAAGCCGCCCATATTTTCGTGAACGCACTTTCTGATAATTTGTACGATTACCGTTTTGATAAAATTCTTTGTAAAGCGATTCGGGCAATTCGGGAATTGGTGTTTTGAGTGTTTTTTCTGCGTCTTTGATAATATTACCTTGCGGAATGGTTTCCCAAGCGGTGCGGTCGCTAATCGCTGCCCCAACACAAAACGGCTTCTTGGGCAAAAACGAAACAATTTCAGCAGCACGCTTTTCAATTTCCTGATTTAGAATCACCGCTTTGTCATTTTGGGCGTACAAAATCGGTGAAAAAAGAAAAATAACCGTAAACAATGAAAAAATAAACTTCGTCATAATCGTTTCCTTAACATTTTGAATTTAATTTTGAATTTGGCGAAAACACATTGAATTTCCCCGTTAGCGTACCAAGAAATAATAAATTTACAATACAGGTAACTTCTAATAACCGCTTTTATTTAACACAGTTTATTTAACACAGTTTATTTAACCACAAAGAACAAAAAGTTCACAAAGAAGAAAAATAAAATTGTCCGCAGATAACGCAGATAATCGCAGATTGTTTTTTTGCCCTCTTTACCGTCACGATTATGACCAAACTCCGCCAAGGGACAAATGTCGCCGGGCGAGGATTTTGAACGATTCGGGCGATTTTCTCAATACCGGGTGTACGGTACTTCTTGTGTCAATAGGATATAAAAAATTTTTACATGACTACAAATCTTTTAATAAAATTAGCCATAACTCATGAATTATTATAGAGTTATGGCAAAAAAACGACCAATTTCATCAGGAACTTCGGTTTAGCGTCCGAATCCTCCTGAACGTGTTCCGAAACCACCGGCGGGATTGTTGCCAAAACCGCCGAAACCTCCGGCGGGAGCACCGCCGCCAAAGCCGCCGCGCATGATATTCAGGAACGGATTATTGCCGCCGCCAAAACCGGTGTTTCCGAATCCGGTGTTGCCGGTTCTGTTGAATCCTCCGAAACCGGTTGAGTTATTACCGAAACGGTTACCACTGCCGCCGAAACCGCTGACATTACTGCCGGATGAAGTCGAAACGGAAGATCGGCTGGTTGAAAATTTGACCGAATCGCCGTACACATTGCCAATCGTTTGGCGGGCAAGATCGGAACTAATCTTTAACGGAACAACTTCAACAACCATTTCCGTTTGAACCGCCATCGCATCCAGTTCTTTAACAAACATCTCGACTTGCCGGAACAGTGATTCCGGCGCAGAAACAATCAGAGAATTGGAGCGGCTATCAACACTGAGAGTCATTGTCGGTTCAGGTTCTTTCACCGTAGAACTTCCGCTTTGATTTCCTCCCATGCGCATAAGTTGTTGAATCATTGCTCCGGGACCGCCGGGCATTCCTGGTATTCCCGGTATTCCGGGCATCATACCCGGCGGCATCGGCGGCATTGCTCCCGCTGTCATCGGCGCAGGCGTCTGATTACCGCCGGAAGAACGCCGACTGGAAGTTCTGTTTCCGCTTGAAGTTGCCGATGTTGCGGAGCCGCCGGTTCCGCCTTGAATTTGGTTTGCGTACACTTTTTCAACAACCGTCAAAGCCTCTTCCGCCCGTATATTTTTCAAAGGAATCAATCGCGGTTTCGGACGATTCAAAATATCGCCGCCTTGAATATCCGCCTGATCAAGAATCGGCAATAATCGTTCTATTGTTTTGTGATCTACCGGATTTGCCTGAATGAGCAATGCGTTGAGACGAGTATCTGCCGAAATCGAAACCGTGCCGGTTTTTTCAATTGAGTTACCGAGTGTCAGCAAACCAAGAACTTCGGTGCGTTGTTCGCCTTCGAAAGTTGGCGACGTGTCAATCGAACCTGTACCGCTAACTCCCAATGTTGACGTATTGCCCGAATTCATCAATGTTTGCAATGTTTGCGCAACAACTTCCGCCGTTGAATTTTTGAGATAATAAACAACAAGTGCTGTTTTACCGAGTACGGATTCATCGGAGAGCATTCGGATTAGTTCTTCCAGTTTATTCAATGCTTTCGGGTCTTCCGAAGAAATCATCAAGCCATTGGGTCCCGACGAAACAACAACCGGAGCCAAAGAAGACATGGAATTTGTTGCAGAATATTGAGGCGATTGTTGAATTGCGTTCAGATTTTTTTGTAACTCATTGATTTGCCGTTTCAATTCTTCTGTTTCGGAAATTTCCGGTGTTCGTATTGGTTGATAAACCGGTTGATGTTGTTTTTCCGTTTCGGTTATTTTTGTTTGCTGAACAGGAAGATAAAACGGTTTTTTCTTGAATTGGGTTATGGGCGGTTCTTTATCAAAAGTTTCATCAATAAGTTCGTCCACTGATTTTTCGTTCTTTTTTTCATTTATATTTTCATTATTTTGGTTTTTTAATTTCAGATCATTGGTGGAACGCATCGGAACGATTGCTGATGGCGTTACGATTTTAATTTCGTTTTGTTCCAATTTAGGCCAAATTTCTTTGAGTTGGTCAAGAACCAGAGCGGTTGCTGCCGGCGAAAGCGGAATGTTACGAATTGTCGATGTGTTGACAATTTTACCGCCGGTTCCATTTTCGCCAAGTTTCAGGAGCAATGTCCGAATTTCGTTAATTTGTGAAGCAGTTCCCCGAACAATAATTTGTCGTGCGGAAATATCTGCTTCAACTGTTGGAGCCGACACGGCGGGAGTTGTTTTAGCGGCGGTTGACGTGGAGGTTGTTTCTCCAACAGTTGATGTTGCGAAAAATTTCTTGATGGAATCGACGGCGGAAAGCGGACTCAAACGCATAAGCGGAATGACTTCGATTTGCGGAACGTTAATTTGCATTTGTTTAATTGTTTCGCGAATAGTTGCGTGATTCGCCGGTCGTCCGCGAGCGACAATACTGCCGGTGCGGGCATCCAGCGACAACCGGACATCGGGCGTTCCGGCAAGCAGCGTTTGAAGTACCGCAAGCACCACCGCCGGATCAGCGGGTTCTGTTTCATAAACTTCAAACTGCGGCTGACCTTCGAGCAATACATTTTTTGATTCAAATGAATTATCAATTGTTTTAATAATTTCTTTAGCCCGTTCAATCATATCGCCGCGACCGGACATCCAAATTTTCGTACCGGAAATATCAACTGCGGTTCGGAGGGACGTATCGGTTTCTTCGATAGCCAGAAGTTTTCGCATAATTCCGAGTGCTTCATCGGCGGAGAGATTTTGCATTTCGACAATATGAATTGCACCGGAGGACAAAGCGTCCGGATCATCAATCCGTTTGATAATATCACGAATTGTTCGAAGAGTTCCGGCGGTTTCTGTAATCACAACCTGTTGCGATTTTGGCAAGGCAACCAGACTGCCCTGCGGTCCAAGCAATTTTTCCGCTTCTGCCTGAATAATATCCGGTGTTGTCCGGTTGAGATTAAAAACGCAACGGCAAATTTCATATTTTCCCCGTTCATCAAGTTCATTTGGCGTAATGGGTTCCAACAAATTGGGCGGAATACCATCCGGTAAATAGATGACAAACATCGTTTTGCCTTTGCGAATAATCGTGTATTCTTTGAACAACAGATAGGAATTGAGAATGTCAAGGGCTTCTACGGGAGTGTAATATTGATTATCTGTCAGATTCAACGATCCTTGCGGCACATTATCTGCCTGAAGCGACAAACCCGCCTGATCCGCAAACCATTCAATAACATCTTTCCAAGGTGCATATTTGAAGTTAAATCTAATTTTTTTATCTATTTTATCTGTTCCGCCTATTCTATCTGTTCTGTTTATTTCATTCGTTTTATTGACATTTTCTAATCCGATTTTTTCCGCCCCAATATTTTCTGATCCAATACTTTCTGATTTCTTTTCTTCCGGCAAAAGTTGAGGCGATTGTGGAATGAGTGGTTGTGTTGCGGGAATTTCAGGCGTGGGAGTTCTGTTTTCTTCTGCAGCAATAATCGTGAACCCCAAAACTGCTATTTGACCCAATAATTTCAGCATAACCGCTTGTGGTGTTTTAACCGGTTCAATTTGTTTAACCGGCGATTCTGTATTGACGGGCGGCTTTGTATTAACTGGTGATGTTGTATTTACCGGCGATTCTGTATGAATTGAATTATTAACAGCCGAATTTTTTTCTTTAGATTTTTCATTTGCTTGTTCTTTGAACGTATTGACATTGGTTTTGAGATTGGTTTCGGCTTTGGTTTCAATTTCAACCGGTTGTGATTTAGAAATGTTCAAAGGTTTTGGCGTTTCCAATTTTGGAGTTTCCGATTTCGACAATTCTGTTTTTGACGATTCTAATTTAGAGGTTTCCGGTTTCAGCGGTTCCGGTTTTAACGATTCTGACGGCAACAATTCAGACTTTAACGGTTCGGGTTTTGACGGTTCAGACTTTGAAGTGTCTGGTTTCGATTCGTCTTGTTTTGATGGATTCGTCATTGACGAGCCCGGTTTCAATGGTTCAACTGCTGCTCCATTTTGTGGTGTTGGTAAAACTTCTTCTGTTTTTTTCCCGCAACCGAAACAACCGGATTGGAGCAAAATGATTGTAAGAAACAAAATCCCTGAGAATTTTTGAGAATTAATAAAACTGGGTATCTTCATTATTATAAACCTCCAAAACAACATAAAGCACACCAAAACAATCCAGACGATAATTGATATTAACCATTATAATACATTTTCGGACTTCAAAAAACGAGAAAAAGAGTGGAAAAGAGCGGAAGTTCAAAAAGAATTGGAATTTTCGGTATAAATTGGGGAATTTCTAAATATACGGGTTTTAAACTGTGTACGGATAGAATAAAGGGAACTTCTAAAAACTGCTTTTTTATTTAAGCACAGATTATTTAACCACAGGGAACACAGAGTTCACAGAGAGGAAATTTTAAAAAAATTAAAAAAATTATGGTAACTTCTAAAAACCACAAATTTATATTTTTAGTCCCGCAGGGACGAGATGTGCATAACCGTAGGTTGCGCTTCGCTACACCTACGGTTATGCACATCACACCCCTCGCGGGGTTAAGATTGAGAAATAAAAAGTCAATTATAATATTACATAACGTTTTGATTCCAATTAAAAATTTCCTCTGTGATCTTTGTGTTCTCTGTGGTTTTAAAAAATAAAGTTGAGTTTTTAGAAGTTCCCGGAATAAAATTAAAAATTTTCCGGCTCTCTTGAAACCGCCCAATTTTTTTGCTATCATAATTCCCCTTCGTGCTTTTGTGATGATGATAATTTGTTTTTGTCCAAACTTAATTATTTAAGGACTATTCTATGCTTAACGATTCGTCGAAAAATGTTTCCAAACATCTAATGAAAATTTTTTGCAATATGCGACCAACAATCCACATGGAAGAATCGCAGCAAAAGTGGTTTGATGCGTTGGATTATGCCGTAACCAGTGTAAAACATTGCAAACGCCAAGATTTTGCCCATAATACTCAACAAACTGAAAAAGGAAAAGGTTTTACAAATGCTTCCTCGTTTTTGGATGAATTGATTGCCAAACATGAAGCAGAAAGCAGAGCAAAAGGGAGAACTGAAGGCAGAGCGGAAGGCAGAACAAAAGGAAGAGCGGAAGGTAAAGTAAAAGGGAAAGCGGAAATGATTATCCGTATTTTATCGCACCGTTTGGAATCACCCTCAAAACCGCTTCAGAAAAAAATCAATTCAATCCAAAATACCGCAAAATTAGATAAGTTAGCAGATTTTGCGTTGACTTGTATTTCATTAGATGAATTTGCAGCGGTCTTAGAATGAAGAGTCAGAATGAAGATCACGGTTATTTTGAGTTTGAAATTTACGTATAAACATTTACTCACGTTATTAACTTAATTTTCGTATTATGAATTTAATCGACACAAAATATAAGAATTTTGCATTGGTTCGGGAGATGCTTCGGGTATCGGAGATTATTGGTAATTTTGATTTTGGTCAGACGAAACGGATTGTTGATTCGATTAAAGAGACCAACCGATTCTTTTTGACCGGCGAAGGTTCCAGCCGGATTTTTCCTGCCAAACGGTTTATCGCATCAATTTTGGGACGCGGACTGAATCTGATGACGGCAACAGAGGGAGCACGTCAGGCGTTGGAATATGACCTGTCAAAATGGACAGTGATGGGTGCCTCAAACAGCGGACAAACAAAAGAACTCATTACGTTGTTCCAAAAATTGAATGCGGAAAAACACACGCGACTTTTTGGTTTAACGGCAAACGCCGGAACAAAGTTGACGGATGTTGCCGATTCGGTTGTTTTATCGTGCGGAAAAGAAAACGCAGTGGCGGCGACAATGAGTGTGGTGGAGCAAGCCCTTGTTTATCAATCTATTGAGGTTGGTTTTGCGGATTGTCGTTGTGGTTGTGTGGAACGAAAAACCGAAGCGGGACATTTGGCGGCGGAAGTGTTGGCGGCGGAATACGATACTGAACTGATTAAAAAAGTGGCGGCGGCACCGGTGATTTATCTTGCCGGACGTAACAACGGTGTTGCGGAGGAACTTGCTCTGAAAACTAACGAAATCACACGAAAACGAAGTCAATATCTTGAAGGAACGATTGTTGTTCACGGGATTGAAGAAGTGATGAATCCTGAAGATGTTGTGATTTTGATTGAGCCGTTTGAGCAAGACGCGGAGTTTTATAAAAAGAATTTAGTGGATGGGGTGGGGTTGACGGTTATTGCGGTTTCATCGAAGCCGACTTTATTTGAAACGATTTTAATTCCATCTTTGCCGCGTTACAACGAATATTTCCAACTTCTTGCCGGTTGGAATTTATTGGTTCAGACGGGTGTTGCGAGTGGAATTGACATTGACAAACCCAAACGTGCCCGCAAAATAGGAAATGCTTTCTAAAATAATAAACAAATTTTTTGGCAACTTTTTATCGTGGAAGAACATTTATTGACGGGCGAATCACTTGTCTTGGTTTTATGACCGTTCTTCCACCCAATTCACCTTCCTGTACCACAGGAGATCAAGCTAGTAATGATAACGATGGCGGGATTTTTACACCCAACAGTTATCATCCTGGTGGCGTTAATGTTGGAATGGCAGATGGTGCTATTGTTTTTGTCTCAGAAACAATTAATGCAACTACAACAAGTAGTGCCGGAAATGTCAAGGAAGGACCAAGTAATTTTGGCATTTGGGGCAATCTTGGTGTCCGAAATGATGGTGTTCCTGTCAGTGTCAAATAAATTTTCCAGTATTGAAAAAAATACTCAAACCAGTTTCAATTTTTGTGAAGATGAATTAAATGTCATCGACCCAGATTTCAGGTCGATGACATTTTTGTGGCAAATTATTATAACTGTCTATTTTATTTTTACCACAGAGTTCACGGAAAAAAAGCGTCCGCAGATTACGCAGATGATCGCAGATTGTTTTTACAATACAAAAAATTATCAGCGTAATCTGTGGACTTGTTTTCATTTATCTGCGAAAATCTGCAGACTCTTTTCAAAATAATCTGCGACTATCAGCGAAATTTACGGACAATTCTTTGGTTTCGTGTCTTCTGTGGTTAAAAATAGGCAGTTACGTAGGTTTTAGTCCTTTGGCGAAATGTTGCCTGTCTTTTGAGAGAATACGAAGCATCATAACCATCAATTGGTAAATTATTCCGTTTTTTCCGATTTTTCTGAATATTTGGATTAGATAATCCGATATATCTTTTTGATCAAAAAAAGTTTTTCCACTACATCTACCCCAAAAATATAACGGCAAAGACAAAATTGTCTTGCCAGAGGTTAAAATTTTCAATGAAACGTGTAAAAATTATTGGTGTTCTCCTTTTGTTGTCCGTGTTTGCAACGGGTTGTGCATGTTATTCCGGTTACTACAAACCACTCATTTCCCCTTACGGTTACGCTCCTTTTCCACAAAACGGAGCCGTTGATTACGTGGACGGAAATCACACAACTGCCGATTGCTCAACCGGTTACAACCCTTGCAACACTTACCGTCCTTGCGGTTTAAGCAATTGCGCCAACTGCGTTGGGAATATCGTCAACGGCGTTTTCGCACTCGGTGAAGGCGCATTTTGCCTAGCCGCATCACCCTTCATTCTTGTCGGGAATCTCCTTTGCGGAGGTTATGGCGGCTACGAAATATTCCCAAACTCCTGTTGCAGCAACGAACTTTATTACGGCGATAACTGTTATCAGCCACACGACCTTTGTAATCCATGCGACAATGTTGATCCTTGCGGTTGTAATTACACCGGAAATTCCGGTTGCAGCAAATGCAACAACGGTTATACCGAAGGAATACAACCCCAAATTGATAGTTCAAAATTAACTCCAACTTACAAACCATTCACACAACAATCCCGTAATTCCATACATATTCCGCAAACTTATCGAGTTCAACCCGTTTCGCAAACGATGTTCCGGCAACCGATACAATTTCAACGTACCGCCCCGTCACAACGTATAATTCCGCCACAATCACAAGTTTATAATCCGGAAAATCTGTAATATCACAGTAAAATTTTTGTTAAATTGGTAAATTTAATTTTTTTCTGTATTTATTTTTAATCACATTGTGTTGCGGTTAGTCCCGTTGGAGAAGATGTGTATAATTGTGGGTTGTGCTTCGTTATACACATCTTGCTTTTCGGGATAATCTTTGAAAGATAAAAAGTTTATTGAATCATTACAAAAAACTTTTTCAACGCAGGGAATTGACGAATTATTTTATTACGCTAACATTATAAAAATCAAATTTGCGAATTGGGGGATTAGCTCAGTTGGGAGAGCGTCTGGCTGGCAGCCAGAAGGTCATCGGTTCAAGTCCGTTATCCTCCACTGGATTCTTAAAATCTTTGATTGATTTTTCAAAATGTTGGGCGGCACTTTGCACAAAAGTGTTCGCCCTTTTCATTTGTTCTTCCTCCGGTAATTCCCATAGTTGTTTGCCATTAAGTGTTTCAAACAAAGCACTTACGCTTGCATAGCAAATGCTCAAATCAGGGTCAGACATAAAATAATCAATAACTTTTTGTTGCGCTTTTGGGTCACATCCCATCGCTGCCAACACATCCGAATAGGTTATTTTACCCCTAAACAATGTTTCAAATGTGGGAATTTCAGTGGGAATTTGTTTGAATGAATTGTTGTTATTCGAACATTTTTCTGGTTGCCCTAATTTTGCATAATCACTATCGGGTAACGGTTGGATATAATGCTGAAGTCGTATTTGTTCCGTATTCCCAAAAACGGCATCCATTACCGACCGTGACCAACCGAGCCGCTCTTTATCCGTTTGACAACTTGACCGTTGATTGATGAAAAACTTTTCCCAAATATTCAGACCGGCTTTTTGTATTTTCTTTTTAATAAGTGTTCCAACATTTTTACAAGTACGATATTTTTCAAAGACAAATTCCTGTTCCGGTTTGCTTTTCTCCCGAATTTTTTCCATATAAGGAATCAATTCATGAAAAAAAGGAACACGGCGAGTTCCGGTTTTCCCCGACACAGGAACACGAAAAAGTCCCTCACCGGTTGTAAAACAGGAAGAATCAAAATCGGTAAATCGTAAATCCCGAATCTCCGAAGGAATCCGCAAACCGGCATAACGAGCAAACGCCAGAATGCCCGCTAATTCGACATCATCCCCACACGCTTGAATTGCCGATTCAATCTCTTTATAAGCCACATAATAAACCCGTTCCGGTGTTGTTGTTGGTCCGCCTTTCACTTTTGCAAACGGTGATTTCTGCAAATAACCGCAATCAATAGCAAAGTTAAAAATCGGTTTTAATGCCATCACCACCTTATTAGTGGACGACTTACATAATTTACCATGACCGGCTTTTCGCTCATTTATCAAATAATGACGTATTCCCGCCGCTTCTGTCGGTGTGATTAAATCAATGCGTTTATCTTTCCCGAAATATTCTATCAGATAGTTAAAAAGTCGTTTATCAAGATTGAAAGCGTCCACGCTGATTCCAGAACGAATTATTTTATATTGTTCAATTAATTGCCCCAATGTCGGAATTTTTTCATCAAGTTTTGCGGTAATCAGTTTGTTATCAATGAGTTTTTTTCGTAACTCCAACGGAAGCGATTCAACCCGTAACGCATCACGACTTGACAAACGAGTGCCGAAACGCTCCGCACTGGATAGAAGTTTAACCAATTCCTTAAATTCGAAAAACAGAGAATCGGAATAACGACTGGACAACGAAATCTCCCGACGCTCATTGTTTTTTGTTATAAACGTAATTCTTTTTGTTTTGAATTTTGATTTGTTTCCCATAGGAATACCTCTGTAACGATTAAATTTACTCCTTGAAATAATGTAATGAAAAAATACCCCGCAAGCCGTTGACAGCGTTAATGGTTTCGCAACAGTTCGACCCAAAGCAAGCGGGATACTTATTTGTACGAATACTGCTGTATCTTCGATACTCTAAAAGCGTCACCGATTAGAATATTGTTGAACCATATTATTCTTTTTTTTCGACTTGTCAAGAACATCGGTTGATACAAACAAAATATTCAAAAATTTTTTTGCTCAAAAAATACTAAAAATCAATATAAAATTATATTTTTGTATCACAACTAATTTCTATGGGGGGCGTCATGTACCAAATATCTTTTTTTTCAATCCAAAAGCCCAAATGATATTCTTTTGCTAAGTGACTGATTCAACAAAACTTACGGCAATAAATCTGTAAAAAAAAAAAACGACTTGTTGCATAGTTAATGGGGGGTGTCATGTACCAATTTTGTAATTTAATCTACAAAAATTTTTTCTAAAAAAATTTTCAAAAGTTACATTTTCTCTCAAATTTTTTATCGCAGAAAGAACTTTTGGTTATTGTCGGGCGCAAAAGGTATGCCAAAAAAATCATAACATTTTTTCAGGGTATCACTCACCTGTGATTTTTTTGTCATACCTTTTGCTTGCCCTTTCGTTTTGGTTACGCTCTATTCCTTCTGATTCAAACGTTGTAGTGAGTACACTGGAAAAGTCTAATGCGAACAAAAAAGGGGGCGTATGTTTTCCCCTTTCCCGCCCCGCACCTTCCCAGCAGCAGGGTGAGGAAGGTGCGGGACGGGAAAGGGGAAAACGGAACACGCCGGAACTATCGGATCACGCCGTATCTTGCTGGAATCGTTCCCATGCCTTTATTCGTTCCTGTTCTAATTCCGATACATTTATATTCGCAATAACCCCATGCTTAACTTGACGCTCTACCGCACGCTCATTTGTTTTATCAAATATTCGTAATAAATATTTGTCAATCTCTTTATGTAATATTGCACGAAAACGATTGACGTCTTTTTGTTCGCCATACCGTAACGCCGCCGCTGATGCAATACATCCAGCCGCTTGTTTTTCCAACGCCACTGGGTCACACGGAACAGAATCATTACGTGACCATGTAACCGGTTCACGCTTTACATCCGAACCCGGAAAATAACGTTTGAATAATTCCTGTACTTCAACCCAAAGCGGATGAATAGACGCCGTGTTTTCGTGTCCCCGAACTTTCGGCTTTTCCAAAATACGAAACCAACGAGATGTTAGCCAATCGACCAATCCGGCTTCTTTATAATATAAATCTGTTATCGTATCAATTTTAAACGAACGCAACGCAGCCCGACGTAACCGAAATTCAATGCGTGTTACACCGCTACCATCACCAACACCACCGCCACAATCAAAAACATATTTTTTCATTAAAGCGGTTTTTTCAGCATTACCGGTTTCGGACAACTC
This sequence comes from Planctomycetaceae bacterium, assembly GCA_031276415.1. Taxonomy (GTDB): domain Bacteria; phylum Planctomycetota; class Planctomycetia; order Pirellulales; family Thermoguttaceae; genus WRKP01. The sequence goes on along the minus strand of JAISNF010000239.1, from coordinate 1,211 downwards.
CGCAAATTTATCATAAATACAAAGCTCTGTATCACTACCTGTTGTGTAAGTTTCGAGACGTCTATATTTACGATAAATAACCTCCTTTTGCGCACAGGAGATTGCATGGTCATTGATAATGAGTTTCAAATAATCGCTGGTTTTCCGTAACGTCATGACCTGCATATCGACCCGTGAAACAGTTTCTTTCGTAATCACCAGCCCAAGAGATTCAAGCCATTCACGCAACGCCGCATGAAGAGAGTATAAATTAAAACGGATAAGCGATTCAAAATGATACCGAACACGGACGCCTTGACGGTTTTTCGGCGGGTTATGGTGAATGTACACTTTAACGCCGCAACCTTCTAAGACAAATTTGTAATATAACCCCACATTCGCTCCGGTAGGTTTAATCACAAAGGGGCGACTGCCAACATTGACATAAACCGGATTCCCTTCGGTGTCTGCTTCGGCTTGTTTACGGGATTCAGTGAGAACTGCGACCAGAGAATCAAATTCTTCTTTGTTCCATTGAACCTCAAAACCGACCTCAACGCCGCCATCAAACCCACCCCATTTACCTTCAGGAGTGGGCAGCACAATGTACTCCGTGTTTGACGCAACTTCTGAATTGGTACGTAGTTGGGGCGTGCTTAAATTTTGGTTTAGGTACTTCGTGACCCCCCTGTTAGTGAGCGGGGGGCTAAAAGCGGCAACACCACCAACAGACCGCCGTCTCTTGTCATCGTCGGCGGTCTGTTGGTGATGATTGACCGTTTTAGCATTCACTCCAAAATCAGTTGGGAAACTATCTTCCCCCAAATAATCGACTTCACAGAAATAATATGAAAGCCAATTATTCGGAATACCAAAAAGACTAAAACTGTTTTCAAAGTCTTCCCGAAGAATTTCATCAATTCTTTCCGCAGTTAATTGTTCATTCGTATTGACTGGTTTAAAAGCCATAGTAAAATAATCCTTTCTGTAGTTATGAAGTGGTTACTCTTTTGTTAGGGAAGGTAGCCACTTTTTTTGTAATATCAGGCAAGACACCCTCACCTGAAAACGATAAAACACTTGTATCAGAACAAAGATTTTCCCCAGTAGATGTGGGAAATTTAGTGGGAAAAATAGAACGCAAAAAACTTAAGTCTATTAGTACAAAGAGGATAGAAACGACAAATTCAAGTCCGAGTTGGACATGACAGTTGAAGAGGGGCTGGAATTAC
>JAISNF010000213.1 GCA_031276415.1 Planctomycetaceae bacterium | reverse complement strand
TAATGGAGCCTTCTGTTGCAGCAGGGGGCTTTTTTTTTATTTCTACAAGTGAAACGCTAAATGTCAAAAGAGATAAAGATAAAAAAATCCATCCTTCCCTATTAGAAAGGGAAGGATGGCAATTTGTGAAGTTAGCAGTGGAGTAATCTGTAAAAGGTCAGAATTACTCCCTTCACACTACCGAACCCCGGACTTGAACCGGGATGCCCTTGCGGGCGGTGGATTTTGAATCCACTGCGTCTGCCATTCCGCCAGTTCGGCTAAACTTTTATCAGATTAAATAACCGCCAATCAATTAAATTTTCAGTATTTTACATGAAAAGAAATGTTTTACAATATCCCGTCAGGTAATCAGTAAAAAAAATTTATAATAGGTACTTCTAAAAACACAAATTTACTTTTTAAAACCACAGAGAACACAGAGAATGAAAATTTTTTAAATTATGTAATTATGCACATCTCGTCCTTGCGGGATTTAGGAAATATAAACCGATTATTAGAAGTTTCCTAATGCTAATTCATATTCAATGTGTATTCCCTAATGTATTTGTTACGATGTTGCTTGAATTAGTGAGGTGTTGACCATGAAAACACGACTTTGAATAGATATTGTCTCTGGATCGTCAATTTCAAACGTAATACCACAATACTCAATACCTTTCGTGTAAGAAATATTGTAATTACTGCCAAGAATCACCGAAGGTACCGTAATATTGTTAATCATCCAGGGCGTGTTGTAGAGTTTTGTTTTGAGTCCTCCGGCAATAATATTGGTGATTTCTCCAACTCCATCCACCACTTGAGCATTGACGGCGGTGTATTCTTCCATCGAAAGCCCGGAAACCGCAAGCGTGGCAACACGATTAGGCATCGTAAGCGAAAGAAAACCCGTACATTTGCCGCTCAAACCAATCATTCCTGTTACCGGAGCATCCGGTAAATGAATCGGAATCTTGGTTATACCAACAACCCGCGTCTTCAAATCACACATCTGAAGACAACTCTCCACCGACATAATGATCGAATTTGTAATCAACGTATTGACCGTTAAACCACGAATTTCAGAAACAGCATCTTGTGACATAATAAATAATTTAAAATGTAGCAAAAAATTAAATAACAGTTAAACAGTTAAAAAGTCAACAGACTTATTCAAAAAGAAACCATTATCGAAATATTAATAAAAACACCGAGAAACGTTTATCGTCCGATTCTTGTTTTTTGATTGATGATACGATGACCGGTTACAGGAGGAAGATTTTCGAGAAGTTTCGGATCAATCTCTTCAACCCGAATTCGTTGGTCGGGAATAAGACGTTCCGCTCCTTCAATAACCGTTTTGGCTCCGGCAACAAGGAGCATTTGCCCCTCTTCGGTTTCCGGTTCCACTCCATAAGAAGTAATCCCTTCCGCAGTGATTTTAACAGGAATCGGTTTCGCAATCAAAACAGAGGAATCATCTTCTTTTGATTGGGACGGAACCGCTATCCAGATTGTCGAACCATCCGGTTTCATTAGCACGGCGTCTTTGGAAACAACAATCTCTTCCTTAGGATCCGTAATCGCCACCAACGCTGTTGCACTCATTCCGACTTTTAGTTCTCCGTTGCGGTCTTCCAACCGGACAATCACCGGAAAACTACGCGGCGCCATCAAATCATAAGGAACTATCGAATGAACCTTGCCCACCACTTTAATACCAAGTTCGTCAATAATAATCGGCATTTCGTCGCCGATTTTAATATGATTAATGTATTCCTCAACGACAGTTACGCGGGCATCAATAAAACCAAGTGAAACAATTTCGGCGATAGAAGTTCCCGGCGCAAGAAGTTCGCCGAGTCCGGTTTCGCGGCGTATAACGTAGCCGTCAAATGGAGCCAGAATTGTTGTACGTTTGAGTTTTTCTTTTGCTTCTTTGTTGGCGATAATGGCTTTTTCAAGATTTTGCCGGAACTGTTCGACCAATGTTCGTTGGTTATTTAATTCGCTTTCTGAAACAGCGCGGCTCAATGCCAATGATTCAACTCGTTCAGACTCGGAGAGTTGAAAATCGTATTGTTTTTTCAGAATTTTGATTTCGGCTTCGGTTTGGGCGATGGTGAGTTCGAGCCAAGTTTTGTCGATTTGGGCGATGAGGGTTTCGCCGCCTTTAACTTTTTGCCCGACTTCAATAGGCAACGCCACTACAAGACCTGATATTTCTGTTGAGATACGGGCGAGTTGAACTTCCAGCAATTTTCCATGAAAGGGTCGAATCGTATTGATCAATTCTTTACGCACCGTATCGACGCGTACTAAACTTAGCGGGCGAGTCGGCGTTTTGGTTTCATTTTCATTTTGGTTATTGGTTTTGAATTGAGGCTGATAAAACGCAAAAACGTAATAGCCGACAGAACCTGCTCCAATCAAAAGACTGGTTAAAGCGATGGAAACCAATAAAATAATAGATCGCTGCTTCGATGTTGACATGGTATTGGGAACTGGTATTAGGAACTTAAAACGTGAATAAAAATCAGAATCTCCAATTTTGACTTTAGGAAACTTCTAAAAATCACAAACTTATTTTTATTAACCACAGAGGACACAGAGGAAATTTTTAATTGGATTTAATTGAAATCGAAACGTTATTTAATATTATAATTGAATTTAATATTATCATTGACTTTTGATCTAAAATAACTTTTTTAAAATTCCTTCTCTGTGAACTCTGTGTTCTCTGTGGTTAGATAAAAAATGGTTATTAAAAGTTACCTTTGGTAATTTCAAAATCTGAATAATTATACCAAATTAGAACTATTCGGCAAGTTCACGGGAAAAAACATCTTAATTTTTAGCAATATAGCCGGCGGTTTTAACTGCCGGAACATTGGTAAAAATTGCTCTTTGTTGTGTGGGCGTGATTTGTTATACTTTGTGTTCATTGAGAACAGAATATCGGAAATTTTTCGGCGGAACTATTTAATTGAAGAGATGTTATGGCTGGTGAAGGCGGAGACAAAACGCATGACGCAACCCCACGTCGAAGAGAGCAGGCTCGTGAGCAGGGTCAGGTTGCCCGCAGTCAGGATTTGGCGGCGGCGTTGGTTCTTTTGTTTGCAATTATTCTGTTAATGACTCTTGGCAAACAGGTTGCGGAACATTTTATTAATTATTCGCGGGTCATGTTAAGTGATCCGTTGTTTCTGATACCGGAAAATGAGGACATGAATGGTTTGAATCAATCGGTGATGAATGAATTTTACAAGATGGTTTTATCATTTATGCGACCGTTGGGGATATTTTCGTTTGCATTGATTGCGGTTGCAGTTTTAGCCAATCTTGCTCAGATTGGTTTTCTTTGGTTGCCGGACAAACTTGGTTTTGATTTTACGCGGCTTGATCCGATTAAGGGATTTGGTCGGATTTTTTCGATGCAAAGTGTTATGCGTCTTGTGATGGGGATTGTCAAGATTGCAATTTGTGCTTTGGTGGCTTATTATGCTGTGCGTGGTGAAATTGGTACGATTCTCAATTTGACGGAAAATGATGAAAATCAAATATCGGCTTATTTGGCTCAGACGTTGTTAATGATTGCGTTGAAGGTTGCGGTGGCGCTGGTGGTTATTGCGATTCTTGATTACATGTATCAGAAATGGAAATTTGAGCAGGACATTCGCATGTCAAACGAGGAGATGCGTGAGGAGATGAAAAACATGCTTGGTGATCCGCAAGTTCTTGGCAAGCGGCGGCAGATTCAGCGTGAAATGGCGATGAAACAGCGTGGTGGAGTTCAGGGGACATCTGACGCCGATGTTGTTGTAACGAATCCGACTCATTATGCGGTGGCGTTGAAATTTGATCCGGAGACGATGGATGTTCCGATTGTTGTGGCGAAGGGAGCGGATTTTTTGGCGCAACAAATTCGAAAAATTGCTTTGGAACATGGGATTCCGATTATTGAAAAGAAACTTCTTGCGCAGGCGTTATTTAAAACGGTTGAGATTGGTCAACCGGTTCGCAACACGGAACATTTGATTACTTTAGCGGAAATTATGGCGTATGCTTACCGGATTTCGGGGCGAAACATTGAAGAAGAACTCCGACGCCGTAAACCGCGTGCGGCTTAAAAACAAAATTCCGCAATCAAAAAACAATCTCAACTGTTGCAACCGTTCAGACGAACGGTTGTTTGTTTTTATTTCCATCCGAAAACAGGTTCCCTGTCGGCGAGTACGCCTTTTTAGTTAATAGTGAATAGTTAATAGTGAATAGTTGCGCAAGCGTACTATTTTACCAAAAGGGTTTTAATCCGCTTGCGCCAACTATTCACTGTTCACTACTAACTATTCACTAATTCTGATTTTACTTTCTTTAAACTCAAGATATTATAATGGTCGATAATTTGAGATGATACCATTTTATAGGCAGGAAGCAGATATTGCGCATTTTGCATAAATTGCCAAAATTAACGTTATGTTGACAAGGAAGTCTCCCATGACTCAGAAATTTTTCTGGCTCACGTCAATTAGTATTGCTCTTTTGATCATCGCTACGGTCAGACTCCAAACCGTAAACGCCACCGATTACCACATCGGATCAGGACAACAATACGCTACATTGGAAGCATTTCGATTGGCAAGAGAAGCACAAGGAGCATCTAGCGGTCCCAGATCTCATTTAATGGATGGCGACAGACTAATTTTACATAATGACGATAATTCTTTAACAAATCAACTTTATGTCGGATACGATTCTTCTGTAACAGTATTATCTAGTGATCCTAATCAACCACGAAGTATCAGTCCTGCCAATAATGCACGAACAAGATTATTTTATCTGGATGGTTCCGGTAGTAATTGGTCAAAAATTTATTTTGAAGGAATTAGTAACATTTCCGGCGGATATAGCAGTTACGATGGTGGAGCCATTTATGCTTGGTGGCATAACGATATTTATTCTCTTGATGGACAAGGTGTAACTTTTCGGAACAATTTTGCTAATGGAGTGGGAGGAGCAATTTATTATTGGGACGCTCTGAATTGTGATCTTACGGATTCCAATTTTATTGACAATAAAGCAACATCATTCGGAGGTGCTCTTTTTATCAATGCTTCAGGAACATTGGTTATGAGTGATACGACCAATGTTACGTTAGGAGCAAGTGAAGGGAAAACATCTACATTTTCAGGAAATCGTGATCAGGTAAGTATTGATAGCAGTGGAAACGTCATCTCCGGTTCTGGATATTCCAACTCAATTGATTTTACCGGTTATTCGGGAAATCACGTTAATCTCTTTATTAAAACGGCGGAAAATGGAATTTTGGACATGCAAGACCCATTCCGAACCAATGAATCCACCTCTGGTAGTTACACGGTCAACATTGAAAAAACAGGTCCCGGAACATGGAAACTCGGCGGTGATTCTATTATTAAAGGTTCCAGCGGAACAACAGTTTCCATCAAAGAAGGAACATTGGAACTTTATCAAGGGGCTTCAATCCAGCCTCTCGGAACCAATGACGAATTTAATGTTGCACAAAACGCCAGAGTTCTTGTTCATGGTAACAACAAAATTGCCGGAACACGTGTTCTGTTTCAACCGGGGGCGTTTTTGACATTTGATTTGTCTTATTATTTTCCAAACAGTAATCCTGCTCCCGCAGAAAATACTCCGATGCTTCATTTAAGCGGTACTACGCTTCAAGTGAACGGAACACGAATTGATATTGCCGGACTTCCAAATGATGATCGTCGGCATCGTGATTATGTTTTGATTCAGGGAGATTCAGCACTTACAATCGGTAATTTTAATCTTTGGATTGGTAACGCTAATATTGATGTCAGTGGTCGAATCAGTAAACGATTCGGTTATAGTCTTGGTTACGGGAAAGATAATCAAGGTAAAGAAATTGAGACGCAATTGGTTCTCAGTATTTCCGAAACTGATAATACTATTTTAAAATGGAACAATTCATCGGCTAGTGGTCAATGGAGTGTTATCAATAAAGATTGGACATTGATTCGCGATAATTCCATTGATTCCTTTGTTCCGGGTGATACTGTACAGTTTTTTGGTTCCGGTAATCACACGATTGAATTACTCGAAACACTTGCTATCGGGCATAATTCTGTTACGGATGCCGCAGGGAAAACATGGTATGGCGGAAACAATGATATTACGGGAATGCACGTTTCCGGTGACGGAAATTGGACGTTTAACAATGGCGGTTCCATCACGGACAATGTGCTTACAGGTAAAGCCGCATTGCTCTTTGACGGAAGCGGTTCGTTGACTCTGAAAAATAGTACAGCAAACACTTATTCCGGCGGAACAAATTTAAGCGGAACAGGAACACTTAATTTTCTTAACGGAAATTTACTCGGACTTGGCAGTATCAATTTTCTTAACAATAACACCAACAATCAAGCATCCAGATTAAATGCAACAGGAACAGGAACAACAACCATCAATCAACAAATCATCGCCGAAAACGGAAGTAACGGACTTATTACTGTTGACAGCACGAAAAATCTAACATTCACACGAATTGCTGATACTAATATTACCGATATTACCGGCACGGAAAATCATGCCGTGTATGTTAAAAACGGCGGAAAACTAACAATTCAGGCAAACTCAACCGGTCGTTACGGAAATATTATTTTTAGCAAAAACGAAACCAAAAGTAATGAACCCCCGCTTGGAAAAGATTCCGCTGTTTATGTTGAAAGCGGCGGAACATTGAACGCCAACAATGTTACCGTTTCAGAAAACAAAGTTCAAACCGGCGGCGGAATTGTGTACAATGAAGGAACAACAACAATTCAATCAAGTACTTTCTCCGAAAATATCGGTAGTGCAATCCGTGCTTCTGGAAATTCCCAAACAACAATTTTCGATTCAACCTTTACAAAAAATAGTACAAGCGAAAAAGGAGCAGCCGTTTATTATCAAGGTTCAACCGGTAATAATTCCACTTTGACGATTGGCGCAACAGCCGGTAAAACAACACTTTTTTCCGAAAACAAAGCCGGAACAGGAACCGATACAACTGTTGCTAATTCCGTTCATCTCGCCGCCGACAATAACGGAACAGCAATCCTTGTTATTGATACAGGAAAAGATGAAAAAACCGGAAACATTGGAATTGTTAATATGCTTGACCCGTTGTCAAGCGAGAGCGATAAGTACACAATAAACGTTACCAAATCAGGCGGAGGAATTTGGAAACTTGCCGGTGTGAATAAATTTGAAGCAACCGGCAATACAAATTTTCAAATTACAAGCGGAACTGTTGATTTGTACAAAAAGGATGAAACTAACGGAATTGAAGCGGGAAATATTGAGATTGCAAAAGGAACATTTAGTATTGGTGCTACCGGAACATTAAATAGTCGCGGCGGAAATTCTGTCATTGCACCAACGATTACTCTTGCCAATGGAGCAACTTTGGGGTTTGATTTAACGGAATCCGTAGCAGTATCTGGAACAGAAGGTTCACCGGTTCTTTTGACTCTCGATGCCAATACTCAATTTGGAGCACAAAATATTAACCTTCTGGAACTTAGCAGTCGTAACAATGGATACGGTCTTTTCAATCTGTTGACAACGAAGAATGCAATTAACAAAAATACTGTTGAGAGTATGAATTTACAGTATCACGGCGAAGATATAACACAATTCCGGCAACAATTCGGAACACTTCAAACAACCAACAGCGGAAAAACGTTACAAGTTGAAATTTCCACAACAAATAATGGAACAACAAAATGGACAAATGGAAACAAAAATTCTCAATGGGACGCAACATCAAAAAACTGGGACGGACAAGATGAACTTGACGGTTTTAAACAATTTTTGCACGGCGATACGGTGATCTTTGGCGACGAAGGAGCCGGAGAAATTATAATTATTGATGACGGTGTTGATGTTGCGGGAATAACCATTAATAATTCAAAGGTTAAAGATAATGTTAATGATTACACTTTTATCGGCGGTTCTATTAAAGGAAACGATAAAGACAGTGGTTTGACTAAACAAGGTTCCGGTACTGTAACTTTTACACAAGAAAATACTCTTAAAGGCAGAACAAAAATTGAAGGCGGAAAAATTATTGCCAACAAAATTTCTTCGCTCGGAACAGGAAATATTGTATTTGAAAATAAAGGTACTGTTCTTGAATTCAATCTTAACGGAGAAAGCAGCGGCGTTTTTGAACAACAAATCAGCGGCGGTTCAGGAAATGGTCAGTTAATTAAATCAGGCGGCGGCACTTTGACATTGAAAAATAAAAGCAATGAGACAAATACTTACGGCGAAGGAACAATTATTCGCGGCGGAACATTAATTGCCGATAGATTGGAAGTTCTCGGTTCCGGCAATATCATTACCGGCGATGAGAATGGTTCTGGTACTCTTGTTCTCAATCTGACAAAAGATGAAACGTTTACAAAAACAATTTCAGGAACAGGTTCGCTCAAAATTACCGGAACACAAAATGGCAATGAAAATGAAACGAAAACATTGACGTTAACTCAAGAAAATTCCTATTCCGGCGGAACAACCATTGATTCCAATGCGGCAATTTTTGCGCAAAATATTAAATCCATCGGAACCGGCGATATTCGTAATGACGGAAAACTCACTTTGGATTTAACATCCGACGGAATTTTTAGCCAATCCATGAGCGGAAACGGAATTTTTGAAAAAACCGGAAACGGTAAACTGACACTGGCAACCGAAAATACATTTCGCGGCATTACAATAATGAATGCGGGAACGCTTCGTTTGGGAAATGATTTATCGTTGCAAAACAGTTTGCTGAATTATCGAAGCGGAACTTTAGAATATAAACATCTGAGTAAACTCGTACTCGGCGGAATTGCCGGAACACAAAATATTTCGTTGACGAATGAATCGGAAAAACCGCTCGATCTGACAATCGGGTCAAGTGATTTAGATTCTGTGTACAACGGAAATATTACCGGAACAGGAAAAGTAACGAAAATAGGCTCAGGAACACAAACTTTCAGCGGTAACAATTCCTATTCCGGCGGAACAGAAATTGAAGGTGGAACAATTATTGCCGGCAAAGTTTCCTCATTTGGAACAGGAAATATTAAATTTAAAAATAAAAATACGGCTATTGAGTTTAATCTTGATGAGCAAAACAGCGGCATTTTTGAACAACAAATTAGCGGTTGTTCCAAAAAGAACGAAAATTCAGAAAATAATGATCAATTAAGCGAAGATGATCAGTTAATTGAATTAATTGAAAATGGTCGGTTAATTAAATCAGGCAATGGTACTTTGACGTTGAAAAATAAAAACAATGAGAAAAATACTTACAGCGAAGGAACAATTATTCGTGGTGGAACATTAATTGCCGAAGGATTGGGTGTTCTTGGTTCAGGTAATATTGTTACAGGAGATAGTAAAGGTTCTGGAACTTTAGTTTTTAATCTGGAAAAAAATGAAACGTTTACAGAAACAATTTCAGGAACAGGTTCTGTTCATAAAACCGGAACCGGAACATTAACACTTACAAAAAATCTGGATATAAGCGGTTCCGCTCATGTTCTTGCCGGAACAATGTTTGTCAACAGCGAAGCGCAATCGGCAATTACGGTTTATGACGGCGCAACACTCGGCGGTGACGGTGTTGTCAATAATAATGTTACATTCAGAAAAGGTTCCGTACAAATTATCGGACAAAATGAAAACGCCAAACTGACGACTTTTACGGCAAAGAATATTACGTACAATAACGGTTCGACTGTTTATATCAAAGTCGGTATGAACGGCAGCGATCAGGTGATTGCCAAAGACGGTTTCAATTTTGCCAAAGGCGGCGGTGCAGTTAATGTTGTTCTCCTAAATCTTGGTCTTGACGATTTTGATCCTGAAACAACAATTTCGCCTTCCGAATACACTGTTTTCGTTGCGGAAAATGGAAAACTGCAACTCAACGGAGAATATATCGCCAACACCGAAAGTAATTCCGATACATTAACCGTAACAAAGGCTAACGGAGAAAATGTTGACGGTGAAATTCGTTTTCTTGCCGCACCGGAAGAAGGAATCGGAGTTCTTGGTTATTCCGTCAAAACAAACGACAGGGCGTTGCGGAGTATTACGTTAAATCTTGCGGCGGTGAGTCCTGCGGCGGTTGCGTATTTGAACACAAATCAACGCTCTGTGTTACAGGGAATTAGCGATGCGGCAATTTTTGACGGAATTTATGCGTACACCAAAGAAAAACGCGGCGCCGTCATTGACCAAACTATGCCCATGATTCAAACGGCAATGCCGTTTCTGACACAGCGAAGTGTAACACAATTTAATGTTTCCTCTTTTGAACGTCTGCGTTTTTTGCGTGAACCGCTTGCGCTGACGGATCGGGAAATCAACGCTTATCGCGGGAGTTCGCATCGTTTCGCCCATATTCATTCGCGAAACAATTATCTGTGGTTTCAGAATTTCGGTGATTTTGTCAGGATGAGTGCCAAAGAGGGAGTTCCTGAATTTCAGGCAAATTCGTATGGTTTCAGTGTTGGAGTGGATCGCGGAATCAATTATCATTCCTCTGTCGGTCTTGGAATGGGCGGCTATTTCAGTGATCTGAATGTCAATGATGTTTATCAAAAAGGCGATGTCGGGTCTTATTTGATTTCGTTGTACGGTAATTGGATCAACGATGAAAATTGGATGATCACCGGCTCAACCGGTTTTGTTTTCAGTTCGTATGAACTTACACGAAACGCTCAAACATTCAACACCACGCTCAACAGTCAACATAGCGGAACAACTCTTTTTGCTTCTGTGGAAGGTTCCAAGAAATTATTGTTCGGAAAATATGAAGTTTCGCCGTATCTTGGAGCCGATTTTATCTGGCTTTGTGAAGAGGGTTACGGTGAACGTGTAACAAGCGGTTTATCTTCTTTGGCGTTGAATGTTAAGAGTCAGGACACGTTTACGGTTTTGAGTACCGTGGGTATTCGGTTGGGGCGAGCGATGCGTCTTTTGGGCGGCAATCTTGTCAATCCAACTTTGTATGCTGCATGGATTCATGACTGGACGGAAAGCGATATTGCAACAACCGCATCATTTTTTGGCGAACCGGCATTCAAAATTCGCGGCGCATCAATGAACCGCAACCGCGCACAACTCGGCACAAACATCAATATGACACTGAATAAACGAACAGATATGTTTGCCCGTTTCAACGCCGAACTTGCAACACGTTACAGTGATTTGAGTTTCCATCTGGGAATTCGTTTCGGTTTTTGAATTTCTCTGTGTGTCGATTCCGGCGGACAAAACGGTGGGTAACGTTTTTTAGTAAATGTTGCCTACCGTTTGAATTAATGTAACCATTTACGGCTGTAACTGTCTATTTTATTAACCACAGAATATGTAAAACAAAAAAAGTAACTGTCTATTTTGTAATCGTTCAAGTAACGTAAAATGATGTGTTTCCTACGCCCTGAAAGGGCAACACAAGCCAGCCCGCCGCAACGCGGCGGGTTCGTTGTCCCCACCAGCAACGCCCTGAAAGGGCAGTATATGATAGAGAGTGTATAGTTGATAGTGGAGAGTTTCGCAATGCGGAATTATAAACGTTTTGGCAATAATTCCGCTTGCGAACTATCCACTATCAACTTTCAACTATCCACTATCGTATGTTGCCC
>JAISNF010000205.1 GCA_031276415.1 Planctomycetaceae bacterium | reverse complement strand
CAAAAGCCGTATTATCAAAAAAGGGAACTTCTAATAACTGTTTTTTTATTTAACCACAAAAGAAAATAGTCCGCAGATTTCGCAGATTGACGCTGATGATGTTGTATTTTAAAATTCATCAGCGATAATCTGCGGACAATTTTTTGTTTCCGTGTCTTCTGTGGTTAATAAAAATAAATTTGTGTTTTTTAGAAATTCCCTTGTGTATTTTTTGTAATCATGTGAACAGTTAAATCATTGTCTTCGGAAACTTCCATGACGTGAAACTCCAACGAATCAATACGGCAAACGTCTCCGGCTTTCGGAAGACGTTCCAACATCTCACGAATTAAACCGCCAACCGTTAAACTCGAATAACCCGTAAACAATACACCAAACTTACGCTGAAGACGACGAAGACTCGTTAAACCATTGAGTTGCCAACATTCCGGCGAAATCCGCTTCAATTCAATTTGATTCAGCAAACGCCGACTACGCCCCTGCTCCCGCGTGAAAATTGTTTCAATAATATCGTCCAATGTTAAAATTCCAACCGTTTCGCCAAACTCGTTGACAACAACCGCCACATTCCGGCTTTCCCGTTGAAGCCGATCAAAAACATTCGCCACCGAAGACGACCAAGGAACATAAATAATCGGTTCAAATTGATCCTCCCAAGCCGAGTCCGATGATAACATCGAAAATCGAGTAAAACTTAACGCCAACGCAATTTCATCAGACTCCGCTTCCGTCAATAAACAATAACCACTTCGCGGCAATTTCCCCCGCAATGATTCCAAAATCTGCTCAAATGAAACCGATGGATGAAACGTTTTAAGCAATGATCGCGGACGCATCAACTCTTCCGCACGAATATCAGAAATCGAAACAATATTTTGCAATACACGCTGCTCCCGCTTAAGCAACGTCGCATCTTCTCCCGACATTTCAACCGCTCGCTCCAAATCCCCGATCCGAAGATAAGGCTCCACCAAAAAATGCGGGAAAAATAAACGCCGCGAAAGAATGTTGATCCTCTGAAGTATCGGAAGAATCGGTTGAAGAAACCGAATAACAACCGAAAGCGGAACCGCCCACAAAAGAACAAAAAACCGCGGAGCCAAAACCCCGACATTTTTCGGTAACACCTCACAAAATAAAATCACCGCCAAAAGGGAACCGCCCCACATAAGACTCGCTAAATCAGTACGCCCATGAAGTTGTAACTGAAATGTAACAATCGACGAAATCGTAAACGTTAATAAATTGACAACAAGATTGCCCAATAATATCGAATTAAGAAGCCGTTCCGAATTTTCCAAAAGCCGAACCGCCAACCGCGCAACAGAACCGCCCGCCTTCAATTCCGAACGGTCTGTCTGACCAAGCGAAAAAAAAGCCGCTTCACTACAAGAAAAAAAAGCGGAAAGAACCATCAATACCAACATGGCTCCAAACGCCGGTGTGTAAGGCAATATGTCTTGCAAAGGAATAATTCGTTATGTTACAATTTCGTATTTATCTTTCCCGATAAAAAGAATCAATGCGGATTTTAAATTGGGACGATTTTTTAATCGGGAAGAATGAATGTATTGATTCAATTGTTCCAAACCTCTTTGACGTTTTTGATCAATCTCTGTTTTTTTAGCATCCGTCTTGCAGTATTTCAATTCCAAAACCCATTCGTAACGGACTTGCGGAAAGTTCGGATTACGTTGCAAAAATATGCCCGCCCGTCCCGAATCCGTTTCATATTCACTCATCGGAATATAAATATTGTTCAAAAGTAAATAAGCAAGCAACAACACTTTAATATACTTTTCATCAAAACGTTGCAAGTCAAAATCAGATAACTTACTAAACGCATTTTTAGAAACATAATCTATAAAACAATAAAGATCACCTTCCATCGCCAAAGCATTAATCGTTTCCTCCACCAATTCCGTATTGATTTTAATCTGATGCGAATTGTCCTCAATAAGTTGCCGAATCTGTTCCCAATAAACACATTGAATAGAATAGTTGGGAATAATCAATCGTAATCGATTCAAATAAGGTTCTTTGATCGTCAACAAACCCATATAAAATAATAACGAAACAAAATAATGTTCGCCGTTCAATTGATCAATAGAAAATTTTTCCAATATCGTTGAAACAATTCCGCCTTCTTTAATAATTTCAATCATCATTTCGCGGTTACCATCATTTTTAACAAGACGTTTCAAACGGTTCGGATCCATATTCAGATTAGGATCAATAAGGTTGACGGGGATTTTATTTTTGTCCGTTTTTAATAATTGTCTAAAGAAATAAAGTATCATTGACGAATTATAAACCTTGTTGACCGCATACGTATTAAACAGATAACCGTTATAATAATATTCCATGTCAATATTGATACGGTTTGCGTCAATTCCTGTTACACTCATTAACCGTTTCACTTCGTCGCGTGTAAAACCCAACATCTCATTATATTGCAAATCAAGCGTGAGATTGTCCGCAATATTGTAACCGCTGGTCAAATCGTCAAGCATGACCGGCGAAATTCCCGTAATAAATGTCCGATCAACAATTCCATATTTGGACGCTATTTTGAGTTTCTCGTAAAAATCCCGCACCAACCCATTAGCGGTAATCATTTTCTTGTAAAAATCATCGCCCATTGTCGTTCCCATCGCAATAAGATCATTCGCAAAATGATCGTATTCGTCAACAATAACAAATATTTTGATCTTCTCCGATTCGGCAACTCGGAAAGACCAGTCTAAAATCGAAAGCGTGATGTGTTCTTGTCGGTTAATTTGATCAATAATCTGTAACGCATCGGGGAATATGTTTTTATGATTACTCAAAAACCGGCAAACTGTATGACGGATATTGTCAAAAAAAGTGTTTCGGAAACTTTCCGCATTTGCCGTGTCAACACTGGAAAAATCAAATTCCATCACCGCATAACTATTCTTTCGCGGCGTCGGATGTTGACCAATATACAAATCGCCAAATAATTGTGCAAATTCATCTGCAAAATTAATGTCGTAATAATACGCAAGCATGGAAAGAAACAAACTCTTACCGAAACGACGAGGACGAATAAATATCTGTGACGAATTACTTTCCCGTTCAAGTGTTTCAATAAACCGCGTTTTATCAATATAAATATAATTATTTTCCGTGCGAATATTTTTGAAATTCGCATTGCCATACGGTAATTGTTTGGGAATTGTCGTGTTCATAAAATCGGATCAAAAAATATCGGGAACATTTTTTTCGTTACGCTTTAACGATTTTTTCACGTTCTGTTTTAACAAATTGAGTGGCGTTTCGGCTGTCCACGACAAGTTGGGCGTGATGTACGATAAAATCATAATCGTATTTTGTATGATTGGTTGCGATGAGAATACAATCCTGCGACGCTATAAATTCCGCTGTCAGCGAACAACTTGTCATCGCCGGAATATTTTGCCAATGCCGCATTTTGGGCAAGAACGAAATGTGCGGATCATTATAGGAAACAACGGCTCCTTTTTGAATCAACCGATCAATCAGTTCAAAAGACGGACTTTCACGCGGGTCGTCCACATCTTTTTTGTAAGCGGCACCAAGTACACAAATTTTACTTCCTTTGAGCGGTTTCATGCGGTCATTTAATGCATCAATAACTCGCCGCACAACATAAAGCGGCATCGACGTATTAATTTCTCCGGCAAGTTCGATAAACCGTGTGGTCAATCCGGCTCTTCGGGCACACCAACTCAAATAAAACGGATCAATCGGAATACAATGCCCGCCAAGCCCCGGTCCCGGATAAAACGGCTGAAATCCAAACGGTTTCGTTTTGGCAGCGTCAATCACTTCCCAAACGTCAATCCCAAGACGATCAAAAATAATTTTCAATTCATTAACCATAGCGATATTAACGCAACGATAAGTGTTTTCAACAATTTTAGCGGCTTCCGCAATTTCACAAGAGGAAACGGAAATGACTTTAACAATTGCCTGCGAATAAAGATCGGTGGCGAGTTTTCCGCTGTCCTGATCAAGACCGCCAACAAGTTTAGGAATTCCTTCCGCTGTAAAATCGGGATTTCCGGGGTCTTCACGTTCCGGACTGAACGCAAGAAAAAAATCACTGCCGCCCCGTAAACCGTTTTGTTCCAAAATCGGTAACATTATTTCGCGTGTTGTACCGGGATAAGTTGTACTTTCCAAAACGATAAGTTGTCCTCGCCGAAGAACTTTGGCGATTGATTCTGTTGTTGATTCGACGTAGTACAAATCAGGATCACGGCTTTCGGAAAGCGGCGTCGGAACACAAATCAACAAAGCGTCCGCTTCCGCCAAACGGTTCATATCGGTTGTCGGTTCAAAGGAGCCGTTCTCGATACATTTTTTAATCCATTCAGACGGAATATGAGCAATGTAACTTTCTCCCGCTTTGAGTTTTTCAACCTTTTTCGGATCAACATCAAAACCAAGAGTACGAAATCCCGCTTTGATAAATGCCCGAATCAAAGGCAAACCAACATAACCAAGACCAATAATTCCCACCAATGCCGTTTTATCGGCAATACGTTTTTCAAGTTGAGTTTTCATTACAAATAAATAAAAGTTTCGTTAAAGTTGATTAAAATAAACAATTGGAATGTTTCGGCGAAACATCGTCCGCCTTTTGACTATTTTTGCGAACAATAACAATCGTGTTCACGGAATTTTGATTTGTGTACAATTTCTAAATATTTTCGACAACCAAAGAATGTTCATTGAGGAAGGCGAGTAATTCTTCGCGGTTGAACACGGTTCCGGTAGTGCTGACGCCTCTGACGCAACTTGCACCAACCGCACTTCCCCAACGTATGGCATCATGTAAATTATGCCCCTCAAGCAACGCCGCAATCAATCCGGCACAAAAAGCATCACCAGCCCCAGAACCACTCACATAATCCGTGGGATAAATTCCTGCACGAAATTGTTCCTCCGCACCAAAACAAAGTGTTCCGCCTTCACCTTGCGTAATAAGAACAGTTTCGGCTCCCGCATCAAGAAACATTTTGGCTTGATCATAAGGATCACGAAAATTTGTAATCTTTTCGCCTTCGTGTTCATTAGGCATGAAAATGTCCACATAAGGCAATATCGGTTCCAAAATTTCCCAATAAGGACGATGACCATTGAGAACAACATCAAGAATTGTTGTCCAACCATGTTTTCGTGCAGTATCAAGAAATTGGACGGTACGTTCATTTTCCAATCCGCGAAGCATGAAAAAACCGCCAAGATATAATATTTTCCGGTCGGAATTTTGGTTTTGGGGAAAATTCCGGCATTCCTCAACGTAACGAAAAATATCGTCATTGAAAACAAACAAATCGTTTGCGCCCACTGTACAAATAAACCGCCGATCTTGATCGTAAACATTGATATGCATCGCCGTTCCGGGACAATGTCCGTGAAATTGTTTCAAAAATTGAGTGTTGATTCCCGGAATAGATACGGTGCGGACAATAAATTCGCTCAATGCGTCGTCGCCAACTCCGCCCGCTAACGTAACAGGAACACCCAGCCGCGCCAAATCAAACGCCACATTGGAAGCACAACCGCCCAGATTTAATTCAATCTTGTCCGTTGTAACAAGTTCTCCCTCGTCAGGAAGATGACTAATCGGCATACAAGCAATATCCGCAAATAAAATTCCACAACAAAGACAGGTCATAATAAAATAGTTTCATTAAAAGTTAAAACAAAAAATACGTTATATTTCCGTTGCATAATATTTCGGCAACATTCGGGCAAACAGCATTTTACCAAAAATATCGTTTGCCCGAATGTTTATTAGTGTTTATTAACGTTTATTAGCAATCATTGCTGCGATAATTGTTACGATCATTACCGCAATAATTGTTGCGATTACTCAAGAATCAGTTCAAATTTTTCGAGTGTTTTTTGAGCAAGTTTTGCGCGATTCAGTTTTTCGGCGTTACCGGTTGAATCTTTGACGGTTTTCAACAAGCGGACAAACATTTGACCTTTCGCGGAAAGCGTGTAACGAATATCACTGCGCAATCTTCCGCCGCCGGTTTCGAACCAAGGACTGCTCATGGGTTTGTTTTCCAACACCAAAATTGATTGACACGCCGTAACAAAATCTTTACCGTCGCCGCTAACAGACGCCGCAAGTTTTTTCGCCAACTTATCCGAATCCAATTCGACAATAAATTCGGGAATTTTTTGTGCTTCCTTATTCCAATCAGCCGGAAACATTCCGTACAACGAATCCGAAGTCATCGCCCAAGGACGATCACAATCTTCAATCATTTTTCCCGTTACGGTAACTTCTTCATCGCTGCCGTGTTGTGCTGTAAATTGCGGCGTATTTTGCGTTGCCGTTGGCGTTTGCACTCTCGTTTGCGTTTGCGTTACAATTTGCGGAGTTTCAGCGGCGCGTGTTTCTGTTTTCGTAACTTCTTTAGTTGCGGCGGCAGACGTTGTAACACGAATAGGAGCAACCTGAATCGTACCTATTGGAGTCAACGGCATCTGGTCAATCATTTTTTCCAATATTTGTAATTTTTTAGGAACCAGTTCTTGTTGCATCAACAATCTTCCAGCAAGGACTTTTTGTGCAACTGGTGAAAGTTTTACAAAATTTCGGGAAAATTCTTCCAAACAATCTAAATTGAAATAATATGTTGCCAATTTTGCGTACAATTCATCTTTGGCATTGTTGTTTGGAACTGCACTTTTTCCTGCAATAGTTTCAGTAACAATATTGTCCGATGAATCTTTGCGTGTTACAACATTTGGTTGCGGTTGCGGAACGGAAAACGATGCCGCCGGTTTTAATTCGGTTTTTGCTGTTTCTGTTGCGGTTTGCGAAACAGTTTGCGGCGGAGCGGGAGCGAGTTTTGGTTTTCCGGGATCACGCGTGGCAACATCCACAATCCCTTTCAAATCATCAGGATTAACATTGGCATCGACAACCGCAATATATTCGCCGTCCTTTTTCGCACGGGAAAGCAGCCAACTAAAAATATCCGCTTGCAACATTGCCGGTGTCCATGCGTTATGACCGCAAATTCCGAACTCCGATTTTTTAACGTTACAGCCGGCTTTTTCGACCCGTTCAAAACTCGATCTGGCGTAGTCAATACTATTGTCGTCGGAACTGTAAATCGCCCAAATCGGAATCTTTTTGAGAACCGGAGATTTCTGCAACGCCACATCCGTCAACGCTCGCCAACTAACAAGCGGAACAGCAGCGGCAAACAATTCGGGGCGATATTCCAATGCCCGCCAAGTTCCATCGCCGCCGGAACTTAATCCCGATACAGTAATCCGGTTCGTATCAACCGGATAATTTTGCAACACCTGATCAAGCATCGCAAACGAAAAACCAAGCGGTGAATCCTCCAATGGTTCCGAAGTTGTCAAAACAGATTCGCCATCAATTTCGGTAACAGCAACAGTTGCTTTTGTTTCGGAACCAAACGCCGATTCATATTGTTTCAAAATCTTTTCCCGTGTTTGCGGATTATTCAACAGAGATTTAAGTGTTTCGGGAAGTGTTTGCGTGTAGGAATGAGCCTCCCAAGTGCCGTGATTTTGTGGGGCTTGCGGGACGAGAAGGAAAAAATCGCGTTTCTTTTCGCCGGTCAGGTAAGTGATAATATGGTGCAAATGAACGAGTTGGAGTTTGTTGTCATCGCCAACTTCTCCCGCTCCGTGCAACCAAAGAATAAGCGGATATTTTTTGTCCGGCTCCATATTTTCAGGAACATGCAGACGATATTTTAACACCGTATTATTGTATTTTTTCTTTCCGGTGTAGGTGATTGATTCTTCTTTGAAAAGCGGCAACATCGCAGGAACAACTCGCGAACCGGTTTCTTTGTTCATTGTTGCCGGTTGAATCGCAATCGCCTCCAACTGCTCCTGTGTCAACGGCTGCGGCTGAGTTTTTTCCTGATTTTGTGCTGTTTCCTGCTGTACTTTTTCCTGTGTCAATATTTTTTCCTGCTGCACTTTATCTTGCTGTTGCACTTTATCCTGATTTTGTGCAACAACATGATTAGGTTCTTGATTTCCGCAGAAAAGAAGGAACTCCAAAAAACAAACCGCCAAAATTGTAACACCTACATTTTGTGCAGTTTTCATCGTCGTTTTCATTGTAATTTTCATAACATTTTCTCCCAAAAGGTAACGCCGAATATTATGAACATTCGGCAAAATTAAATAAAAAAATGGAACAATTTTATTGATAAACTTAACGAAAAAAACAAAATCAGCAAACCGAATTAACAAAAAAACTTTGCAATTAACGGCAATTAACATTCCAGCATTCGTAATTAAAATTTAATATCAATCATTTTACGGCGTTGTAAGGAAAATAACAAGTGATCTTTTAAACTGTTCTCACTTTAATTTTCGGTAACCGTTCACGGGTTTGGATGGAATAGGTTTGAAGCGTAGAGACGCAATACATTGTGTCTTTCT
>JAISNF010000197.1 GCA_031276415.1 Planctomycetaceae bacterium | reverse complement strand
CCAAGCCCCGTCTTCCGTCGTAAGCATTCGTAAAATATGACCCTTAAATACAAAAGAACGGGAACACATCTTATCCGGCAAAACAACCACATTGTTAATAAGCGTTTTTTGTACTTGACGCCCCTCCGACACAATCCAACGTTGAAACCGCTTACAATACGGTGAATCAAATCGTTGTATCAACACACGTAAACCGGAATCATTGACAACATGAACCTCTTGCGCAACACCCCCCGTCCAAATAAAAACTTGACATACATACTCTTCATAGAGTTTTGCTATAATTTGTGAATCTACCAAAGACAGAACATCACAAACATCCTGCAACACCCACCAAAGATTACCGTCAATCATCATGACACGCACTGCGTAATCACCAAACATCAACGTTTGAACCGCCCTAGACGATTGTTTCTGTTTTCTTTTGTTACATGCTTTCATTGTTTTGCCCGTTGGACGTTGTATTCCGGTTTGCACACCGTCCGCAACGGCAGTTTGAAACAGATTCTTTTGTTTCTTTTTCATCTTTGTTTTCATCATCTTCGTCCTCTTCGTTTTTAATTTTCCAATTCTGACTATTGGAAACATTAATTATCTTGACGTCTTTAATTACTTTGTTCATAAATTTCTCCATAGTAAAATAGTTAAATCATAAAGAACTTAGCACAGTCCCACTAATAAATATCTACATCCCCTAACAGAAACAGGCACACTAAAATTGTGCGCCTACGTTTTGATTATTGTTTAGTTAAATTTACAATGATCGCCGGAGTTACTGTAAATTCAATTTTCGTTTTAGACAATATCAATAAGTTTTTAGACTGGATTTTACGAGATTGTTGAAATTAGTGTATCTGAACAACAATTCCCCATAAACCATAACGTTTTACAACATTTCAAGTACAATTAAACAATTGTATTTATCCGTCATTACACAATTTATCCTTCGCCCTGCGTAATGTCTTAGTTTGTTTTAGTAATTCGTTACGCAACACCAAAACATTTTTCGGTGCCGTAATTCCCAATTTTACATGACAATTTTTAGTTTCAACAATGTCTATTACAATATTATTGTTAATCGTAATAGATTCACCAACATTCCTAGTTAAAATCAACATAACAATCTCCCTATTGTTAATTACATATCGAACCACACAATAACGGTAACTTAGAAACTTCAAATAATAAATCACTACGTGAACAAACATCACGATATGATTGTTCGCCCTCAAACGAATCAATCACCGCCTTCTCATTACTATCTAACTCATCATAAGATTTTTTACCGTAACTCGGCGGCAACCATTTTTTATGCAAACAACCGAAAATATTAAATCGTTGCAACAAATCTTCATCATTGAATTTTATATGCATTGTTCCTTTTTTGTACAAATCAATTGTTACATATTTCAATCTAATGTTCCGTGTTTGCTTCTGTCTAAATGCGTATTCAACAATATTATAAATATCCTGATAATCACGTTGACCACTATCTAAAAAAGCAAACACTCTTTCAATATCACGTAATTTTGAACACACATCGTAAGAACTATAACCACCATAATATAATCTACTAGAAAACGGTAAAACAACTTTTTTGTTCACCTTCCATGATTCATTCGTTTTCCATCCATTAAAGTAATGAATGTTCTTACTACATTCACTCCAATGATATTTTCGTGAGCATTCATCAAACAATTCAATAATCTCCCCCTCCACGTCCTGAACAATTTTTTGCGACAATTCACTCCGAAGTGCCAAAATATTGTACTCGCTAAAATCATACTCACTAAAACGATTTATCTCACTATCTAACTTTGAAATAAGTTTCGTTGTCATTTGCTTATTAAACTCCGGCAAATGAAACAACACCTCCCAATATTTTTTCCTAATCATCCGAATATATTCATTGGGCGTAACTGAAATATTAAACACATCGCCATCCTGTAACGTGTATTCACTCGCCCTTACTTCCGTAATAAACTTCTTCAAAAAACGATACTCTTGTAACAATTGTAAACCGACTTTTTGTTCTAAATAACAACGTGTAACCGCCGCCTTGATCGGATCACTGTCAATGAGCGTGTTCTCTTGAAACGAATCAATCCCTTTGAATTCCTCTGCCACTTCACGCTTCAAACTATCCAAAATAAGATTGATTGGATTCTCTTCTTCCGGACGTGTTACACAGATTAACGAAACATCCACATCCGTTTTCCGTTCCGCATCTTTGAATGCCCCCGGAATAGTTTCAATTTCCGCACCCCATTCCTCCAACTGTTGTTTAACCGTTTTCCGTAAATGGGAATACGTATTGTCCAGCGTTGCAACATTCAACAAACAAATACACTTGCCGCCAGGCACCAGTAACGATAACGCTTTCGTTAAATGTTTATCTCCGCACGAAAACGGCGGATTCATCAAAATATAATTGTATCGTTTTAATGTGTTAAATGTTAAAAAGTCGTCATGTACAACACGAATTTTATCTGCCTTCAAAATACCACGTAAATCAGAATCAATTTCAATCGCATCAATATCCAACGATTTGTAATTGTACAACGCTTTGATTAAATCACCTTTCCCCGCACTAGGTTCTAATACGGTAGTATCACGCCCATCCCTATTAACCATCGCTGCCATTCGATGTGCCAAATCTTTCGGCGTCGGATAAAATTCGTTGTCTAACATAACACCCCCATCTAAAATAAAATCAATTACTGTTGATTACTACTGTATATTATACCAAAAAAGTTAAAAGATTCAAGAAACATAAATTGTTTTTGTTATTTTATTTATTTTAAGTTGTGAAGTTCAATCAACAAGTCAGACAATGTGTCCATATCCGCAGTGGCGGGCAATGAGCATGTTTTACGCTGCTCATCTAACTGCGCTAATCGTTCTTCGGCTTCTGCTAAAACCTCTTCATAAGGCAAACGGGCAAACCTAATATCCTTTAACCGTTGCAATTGTTCGCCCTCAAACCGCACTTTAGGATGACCGTATTTGAGTATGTGTTCCCCCTCATACAGTAACCGCACGCAGTGCATCATGTTCTTGCTGTCGTAATCGACAACACGATTTTCCTGATCTACCCACCGCTGTTCGTTACGGTTCTTTTTCCAGTCCCAGTATTGCTTCCACAATTTCAATTCACGCTCATAAGCGTCCTTGTGGTAAATCAAGACACCCGAAAACAAACCATACTCATCCTCAATTGGAATACTTGTACAAACAATATCAGCCGTCGCATCACCACGAAATACACCTTCGGCACTATTCCCGTAATGATACAATCGATACATATCAACAGCGTGTTCAACCGCAGAACAGTTATAGTCTCGTAACTTAATACGAGCCTCTTTCAACGGGATCGGTCGAAACGGCATCTCACTCGGATATGTCATATTCTCTGTTGTAACATAATACTCAAACGGTTCGTTTCCACGATAGTATCGCTCTACAGGTTGCGAACTAAATTTCAATATCCAGCAAAAATCCTCTTTAACCGGTTTTTCTTCCGGCATAGGATTATTAACTAACTTGTTTTGCCCCTTTGCCCGCTTGATCTGGGATACAGCATAACCGCCATAAGTAAACAAAACACGTTTCGATATAAACAATTGTCTGTTCTCCAAAACACGTTCCCATGTCGGCGATGTCCGCAATACACAGTCTTGAGGCATGTACAACATTTCTAAAATGTTTGGATTTGCATCAGCCGCTAATTGAAAAAAACGATACAACGTATAATAAGTCGTATCATTTGTTGAATCGGAAACTTGCGTAACATTGGCATTCAGTCGAAAATAACGTGACGCCGGTACTTCAAACACTCCACGCTTATCCGTGTCTGACTCCGGTGTTGCCGTCCCGTAAGCACGGCTACCCGCAATACACTCAAAAATCAATTTTTCTTGGGCTTGTTCAATATTCATATCAATTATTTGTGTTAAAGGTTTTAAGAAAACTTTTTATTTTCATAATTATATTATACCAAAAAAGTTAAAAGATTCAAGAATTTTTCAGAATTTATTACAAGAACCCAATCATAATTGTTATGTTTCAGAAAACAACTTCCGTATCAATTACATCATTGTTGGTATCAATAGCAGTGTTAAGAACAATATTATCACCATAAAAAGACAATAAATCATCGGCTTCTTTCTTCAACGCAACCGACACTTCATAATCCTGTTGCGATTGTTCAACCGATTTATTATAACACGCAACCGCTTCGGCTAAAATACGTGAGTACTCCTTTTCCGCCGATTCCATTTTTTGTTTCATTCGCCTTTTCAAAAACAACGATTGTCTCCGCAAAATATGAGCACGCCGCAATACACGTTCCTTATCAATTTCATTGCCCTCTCCCAACTTCACATCCGACTGCTTCAATCCCCCATGACTAACATCAATTACAATCCTATACGAACCCTTTTCAGCAGGCGTTACACAATACGACACTGTAACCGGTAACAAAAGCAAATCAATCATCTCAACCGCTTCATCAACATTATTTGGAAATACATTGTCCAGTCCCGTCAACTTCGCCCACCATTCACGCCCCCTCTCCAAACAACGCGAACCGGCATTAGAATCAAAATGTAACCACAAATACGCAACCTCTTCAACCTCTTCCCGATATTCTTTAGCATACACATAATACGTAACATCATGTTTTACTCTAAACATAAGTTGTAATGACGATAAACCGGAACGAGCCGATATATGCTTTTTATAACCACATTCCAAAACCTTTCCACAGAACGTTTTAGTCGTATCACACAATACAATATCACGAGCCGCCTTTTTCTCTTTTTCTAATCGCCTGCTCTCCCACTCCTCCATTTTACGACGAAATTTCTCCTCCTCCGCCGCTTCTTGTTTTATTCGCTCCTCCTCTTGGCGTTGTTCCTCTAACTGTAGTTCTAGTCGTATCTGCTCTGCTTCCTGCCGTACCCGCTCCTCCTCTTCTTGTCTTATACGCTCCTCTTCTAATCGTACCCGCTCCTCTTCCGCCGCAAAATCAAATTTACAATCAGGACACACTTTAACATGCGTCCGAACAATCTCTTTACACTGCGGACATATTTTCGTAATAGAATCAAAAACGTTCCGTCTAATTACCTCATCATCCGAATCTTCCTGCTCTTCATAATCAACCGCCTCATGGTTACCACTCCCCCTCTTTCTCTTTTTACTTCCATAATTCCGAATATACAAATCGTCAATCGTCCCATGACGCCGAACATTCCCGCCATAATCCAAAAGCGTAACAGATTCCTTGCCAACCGCCTTTCGGATTCCACGTGATACCGTTTGCGCATACAACACCGGAGAACACGTCGGACGAATAAATACAACACAATCAATTGTCGTTACGTTGAATCCGGTCGTTAATGTATTTACGTTGCATAAATACTTAAACCGAAAATTCTTAAAATCTTCAATCAGCCGCATACGAGTTTCTTTCGGCGTTTCACTTGTTATCACCTCCGCCCCACCAAACTCCGATAATTGTTTTTTTAATTTATAACACGCCGCAACACTAGGCGCAAATACCAATACCTGTTTATTTTGCTCCGTCCGCCGAATAACATCTTTGATAATATCCGTAACTTTCAACTCATTGTACAACGCATCAACACTGTCTTGACTGTACTCCCCTATCTTTACCCGCAATCGCCGAAAATCGTCCTCCGTCATAAGTTCAATGTCTTTGGCAATACATCGAACAATAAATCCTTGATTCATTAACGTTTTATAACCAATGTCATAAGACAATCGGTCAAACAATTTTCCTTCGCCGTAAATATTTCCGCTGTCCATTCTAAATGGTGTTGCCGTTAAACCAACCAACGCCAAATCAGGATTACCCTCACGGAGTTTTGCAACCAACGTCCGGTACATCGACGTCGCCTGCGGAGGAATTAAATGACAATTGTGTACCAAAACACCATTGGCATAATACGACGGATGTCCACTCACTTGCAAGTTGTACACAGCAACAGAACTTTGCTCTTCGACAAACGTAACACTTTCCACACGCACACCATCCGGTTT
>JAISNF010000120.1 GCA_031276415.1 Planctomycetaceae bacterium | reverse complement strand
AGGTAGTCAACCTTTCGCCGTAAAGGTTGGTCGGCGTACTCGCCGACAGTGAACCTGTTGTAGTTCCCGATCAACCGTTGCGACGTTTCGGCGAAACGTCGCCTACCTTTTAACTTCCTGACATAAACAAATTTCCGAAACTATTCTACTGAATAGATTCAATTATTTTAATAACTCAACAACAAAAGAGAGGTGTTCTATGCAAACGAACAAAGATTGGTTGCCTGGTCCGCGTGCGGATTTGATTGCGATGGCGAAGGATTGGTTGGGTATTTTGTCGGTAACAACACCGCCTTGGGGAATTCCGGCTGCGGAAGTTGAAGAACTTCAGAGTTTGACGGAAACCGCCGAAGAATTACTCGAAACCGCAAAATCCAGCGAACGAACCGAAGTAATTACCGCCGAATGTAAGGCGGCATTTGAAGCGTTGACGGCGAAAATGCGGTCGATTAAGAATCATTATTTTCTGAGTCCGCCGTTGACCGACGTGGACTTCATTTCGCTGCAACTCAAACCCAAAAATTCAACCCATTCGCCCGTGCCGCCGCCCACCGATCAGGCGGAAGCCGATATTTCGCGACCCGGCGAACATCTTATTATGTTGCATTTGCGGGCGGTTGCTGCGCCGAGCCGTGAACCCGATCCGCACCGGAGTGATTACGGGTTCCGAATTTACTGGGGAATTATGCCCGCCGGCGGGGCAACTGTGGAAAACGCCACCGGCACAAAACGGGAACTCGTCAAAATTCCGGTTTCCGGCGAAGAACTCCCGCATTCAAAGTTTACGCGGCGAAAAAAAGAGTTGCTGGACTTCCCGCAAGAAGATCGCGGCAAAACAATCTACTTTTGCATCCGATACGAAAACGCAAAAGGGGAAGCCGGTCCCTGGGGTCCATTGTTCTCAACTATTATCCCGTAAGTAAGGAATAGGGATTAGGGAATAGGGAGTAGGGAATAGTTTTTTTGCCCCCAATCGGGGGCAATCCCAATGTAGCGGCGGGTTTTAACCCGCCGGATAAAAACGTAAGAAATACAATAATTCTGATGGGTTAAAACCCATCGCTATTTTGGAATTGCCCCCAATTAGGGGCAATCCCAATGTAGCGGCGGATTTTAACCCGCCGGACAAAAACGTAGGAAATACGGAATTATGACCCGATTGGGGATAAAACAAGATCAATACGTTATGGTTCGATGGGTTAAAACCCATCGCTATTTTGGAATTGCCCCGCTGGGGCAATTTGAACCAATCATCCCAATCACACGAATCACAGTTCAGATAAATTATTCCGCTTGCGCAACTATTCACTATTCACTACTAACTATTAACTATTCCCTACTCCTTTCTTTGTGAACATCAAAAATAAAACTCAATACGAATCAATTGTTCTTCATGCCCCAAACATTTTTTCACACGTTTTCGATTGCGTTGGCAGCGATTCTTTCGGTTCTTTGTATTATATTTTTTGCTATTCTTCTGAGGCGAACCGGTCGCATTTCACCGGAAACAGATCATGGTTTGCTGCGGTTGACCATTGACTTGTTAATACCTTGTTTGATTATTGACCGGATATTAAATACGAATGCTTTTTCGGATACTCAAAATCTTTGGTTACCGCCCTTGCTCGGATTTTCTCTGACGGGTTTGGGAATTTTGGCGGGATTTGTCATCACCTTTTTGCCTGTTCGCGGAACCGGCTTGGCAACACAACAGCAAAAACGAACATTCGCATCTTGTGTTGGTATTTTGAATTACGGTTATGTTGCGATTCCGTTGGTCGATGTTTTGTTCTCCGATAACCACCGAACAATGGGCGTCTTGTTTTTACAATATCTCGGAGCGGAAGTGTCCATTTGGACATTGGTTGTTTTCACACTGGTTGGCAAATTTGACTCAACATCATGGCGTCAACTCATCAACGGTCCTATTTTGGCAATTTTAATTGCAGTACCGTTGAATCTTTTGGGACACAGCAGTTTATTTTCGGAAGAATTTCATGAATATATTGTTCCGTGTTTTGGTTTTCTGACGTGGGCAATTCACCAAATCGGTCAAACAGCAATTCCGATTTCATTGATGACGGTTGGTCTGACTATTACTGCGCTCATCCAGCACAAAGAACTCAAAAACCGATGGCGAACAACATTAAAAGTTTCGTTTTGGTCATGCCTGATTCGTCTGGTAATTATGCCGACATTTTTTCTTACGTTAGCGGTTTGGCTGCCGTGTACTGTTGAAATCAAACGTGTTTTGGTTATTCACGGAGCAATGGGTTCCGCTATTTTTCCCATTGTTCTGGCAAAACACTACAACGGAAGTACCGAAACAGCCTTCGATACAGTAATAAGTAATACTCTTGCTTCGATTATTACATTACCGCTTTGGATCGCCTTTGGAATGAAAATAATCCAATAAATCCAATAAAAGTAAATGTGCTAACTCTAACAACCGCTTTTTATTTAGACACAGAGAAGTTCCCTTAGGGTAAGATTTTAAGCGGCTTTTTTAATTTGAGAGAGATTTTCGTGATCCGGCGGATCAAATTCTACTGGAATTGGCGTTGGCGATGGTTCTGTCATCGTGAATTGGTGAATAGTTTTGCGTGGGCGTTGGAAAAATGTCAACATCTCACCAAAGAAAAAAAGTCCGAACAACCGACCAAAAAGAATCTGGAACGCTTTGAATTTGGGAAGATGCCGCCAGAAATCAATTCCAAAGGAGCCGAAATGTTTGCCTAAAGCCGTAAAAGTCGAATTTTGCCCGAACCAGCGAAAATAAAGCCGTTCGATTTGAACTCCCCAAATAAAAGCGTTGGTTGCCGGCAGATAATTGGGGCGAACGGTGATTCGGCATTCCTGATCAACCGCAATTCCCCAACCTTGCTTCAAAATTCCCATTGCCGCATCAACATACGAAATCTGGGGAATAAAACCGGTATCAAACAACCCAATTTGCATCAACGCTTTTTTACGAATAAACATCGCCGAAATATGCGGGACAATCCGTTTTTGAGCGGCTTCTGCCCATTGGGAACGCCGGATTGTCCGCAAAACGCCTTCCGGTTTGTAGTAGATTCCCAGTGAAAAAATTCGTTTGGGTTTCCGGCGGTCATACACACATGGAATTACAATTCCTAATTTTGATTCTTCGAATAGCGGCAAGATATTTTGAGTCCATTGGGTTGAAACTTCGGTTCCCGGATAAAGAATATGCAAAATATCGCCTTGTGATTGTAGAACGGCTTTATTCAAAACATCCATGGGGTTGGAAAGATGATCGGAGGCGATAAAAACGGCGCCTTCGGCGGCGGTATTCCATGGATCGGAATATTGTGTTGCGTTGGCGATTAGGACTTCGGTATTTTCCGGTTTATGGACGAGTACGGAAGCAAGCGTCTCTTCAAACGCTTCCGTTGGGGTATTACTCAAAAGGGGTATGATAATAGTGAAACGAGACACATTATACTCCATACGGAGAGCAAACCAGTGAATCTAAATATCGCAAGTATATTGATGAGAGGAAGTTATGTTGAACACAGATGTGATGCCTTTTTTACTTGCGGTATCTATAATTCCATAAAATAATACCATGATTTTTCGGCAATTCAAAACTCCCATATAAGATATTTGTCGGAAAATTCATCGAATGTTCTTTATCTTGCTTTCCCAATTTATTCGTTTTTTGCCAATAATCTTCAATCTACCCGTATTCCCACTATTCCCACTAAAATTCGGGGAAAATATTTTTAATATTCATTTTTTGTACCCGTTCACGGAGATTTGTTTAACAAGTTATCATAATAAAAAAATCAATCTTAACCCCGCAGGGGTGTGATTATGCATAACCGTAGGTGTAGCGAAGCGCAACCTACGGATAAACCGGATAAAACCAAACAAAGCGTAGAGTAGATGAGGGGCATATTAGTTTAGGTTAGGGCTTAATTCTGTTTCGAGATTTCTCCTTTTGTGTCTCAATATCCTTATCCCCTGCTTTTATGCCTCCTCACCCCTCCTCCCA
>JAISNF010000116.1 GCA_031276415.1 Planctomycetaceae bacterium | reverse complement strand
CCGCTTGCCCTCCAATTCCCTAATCACTAACTAATAATCACTAACCCACACACAAAAGCCATGAAGAAATTACATTATGTTTATTTAGGTTACACGTTGATTGAATTACTGATTGCGGTTTCGTTATCATTACTTCTTCTTCTTGGGGTAACGGAGATGTTCCGGCATGTCGGTTCCACAATGAGCGACACACAAAAATCCCTCAATATGTCCGCCAATCTCAATGCCGTCGCTATGACTCTAAGAAGCGATTTAGAGGGTTTAGAAAGAACAAGTGTAAGATTGCCGCATCGACCATCTGACATGGTAGATCCGGCAGTACCAACAGTTGTCAACTCTGGTTATCTGGAAATCACCGAAGGAATGAATGCGCCGTATAGAATAACAACTCCAACTGGTTTACATGTTTCAATTATGCAAGTTGCTGCAAATTCGGAAAATAATCCTCCAACTTACGATCAAACGGTTGGCGATATGGACGATATTCTCGCTTTCACTGCGCAAGCCGATGCAGGCTATTCGTTTCGCGGACTTATCAATAACAACATGAGCGAATCGTCCGCTGCTGAAATTATTTGGTTTGCTCGCGGAACAACTCTTTATCGGCGGGTTTTGTTGATTGATCAAAACGTAGTATTAGATACCGAAAGTCAATCACGGTTTTATGAACGTAATGATCTTTCTGCTCGTAATTCCGGTGGAACGATAACACCTAATAGCATGGCACACCTTGCACGGAGAGAAAATCGGTTTGCTCATTTTGATGGTGGGATGGGGTCATTCCCGTTTCCATTATATAATCCTTCAAATGAAGTGTGGTATTATTTACGGATGCCAACACTTGAAGAAACGGTTCATTCTACTTGGCAACCAGGACAATCTCTTCCAACTCTTGATGTTACCAATTTACAAATGAATGGAACACCTATTTCCACCCTTCCAGCAGTTCCCTATTGGGACTTTTGGAATAATCCCAATGGTTTAAGTGGTGGGACAGCACCAAATGTTTGGGAACAAAATACTACCAGCGGTTCACTATCTAACTTAGTTACAACTCCTCGTCATTCTCGTGCCGGTGAAGATATAGTCATGAAAAATGTTCTTTCGTTTGATGTTAAAGTCTGGAATCCGTATTGGGTGCCGTGTCGGGATAGTAGCAACAATTATTATTGGGCTGCACCTCAATATATTAATTTAGGACAAGATTCATTTGCATTTATCAATCCCATAACACAACAAGAAGAATTTTATCCTGTTGTGTATAATTTTAATTTCGCTTTACCACCAGCTGCTCCTGGTGCGACTCCTCTTCCGCCTAATTATGGCTACGGTTTCACACTCAAAGGACGATATAATACTGCTCCCACAAGTACGAATACAAGAAGAACTCTTACGGATACATCGGAAGAATGGCACATGAAAGAACGCTTAAGTCACGGAGGAGCAATTACAAATGATAATCAATTATGGACATCAACTTTAGGTCCTTCGATGCCATGTGTTTTCGATTCTTGGACAACAGAATATGAATATGATGTGGGAACACCACAAACGGTTATTTCGGGGAATAAAGGTGCTGGTTATGTATCTAATCCAACCGACGCAACGACGTGGCGTTGTCCTCCTCCTTATACGGAGGACTTAAAATCAATTCAGGTAACGATTCGATGTTTTGACCCCCAGAGTAAGCATATTAAGCAGGTTCGGGTCGTTCAGGATTTTTAATAGTGGATAGTTGATAGTTTCGCAATGCGGAATTATTGCCCAAACATAAAAAGAAAACCATTGCAAACAACCTCATTTTCACCTAATTTTACCGAACAAAACAACCTCAGTAGCCAAAAGTGATATAAAAAATAAACCTCATTACCTCATTAAAAAATAATTATAATGAGGTAATGAGGTTAGTTTGTGTTGTATCTTTGGCTACTGAGGTTGTTTTTTAGTTAATAGTTAGTAGTGAATAGTTAATAGTATCGCAATGCGGAATTAATGCCAAAAGGTTTGTAACTCCGCCTTGCGAACACTCTCCACTATCAACTATCAACTCTCAACTAAATTCGTTGTTTCTGTTTTTCGGAAAACAGCCGTGCTAATGCCCTTGCTGTTTGGTGAACCGGAAAATGTAACCATTTCACGTATTGCACTTTCAATAGCACCGTCAATAGTGCCGTTAATAGCACCGTTTGATCGCCGAATAGAATTAGGCGTAAAATGTTTGCTCAAAATCTCCGGCTTCGAAATACCCAATATCTTGGTCTGACTGTCACGGAACTGTTTGACAATTCTGTTAAAATGCTCCGGCTGGCGAGCCGCCGCCAAAAACGCTTGGGCTTCTTTGTTTTTCGGTTCAAGACGATTCCACTCTTCCAAAATAACAACGGCTTCGTTAAACCGCGTCAACGAAAGCAACGCCAGTGAATACCAACGCAAACAAAGTACATCGCGACAACCGTCCCAATACGCTAATTCCAAAGGCAAAACCGCTTTCTCCCAATTTCCTGCAGACGCCCGACATGCTCCTGAAATGACCTCCCGAATTAAATCAAGATCGGCTCCGCCCCAAATAGTTGCGGCAAATTCATGTCCCTTCTGCTCTTGTAATTCCGCAATGTATAAATCAAGCAAATGCCGGTTAAACTCTGTACGGTCAACAATGAGTTCCAGATTCGATTCCATCACCTGAACCGCCTTTTGCCCCTCGCCGCGCAAACGGTGAAGCAAGGCAAGACTTGTAATCGCCATCTCCCGAATCCGCAAACGATGCCAAATATCAAGCGTCGTTTGCCCGTAACGAATTGCCGTTTCAAAGGTTCGTATTGCCAAATCAAGTTTGCCCTGCCGTTGAAGATGGGAACCCATAAACGTTAAAAGTTGCATGTCAACAGGAAAATAATCAAGCCCCGCAAGTAATATTTTGGTCATTTCCTGTTCCGAAATCGGCGCAAACGTGAACGTTTCCCAAACACCATAATAAGCCGCTAATCGAAGATCGTTTCGGGTTGTTTGCTCAATCAATTGAAGAAAATCACGCCTCGCACAAACATAATCGCCCAAAATTGTTTGGGCTTCAGCACGCACGAGCAAAAATTCATTCGTGATGGCTTTTCCTTGTTTTTCCAGTTGTTCAAGAACTTGCCGGTTTCGGGTTGCCCATTGCTTTTGCCGAGCGGAATCACGTTGACGCGAAGGTAAAAGAAATCGCCCCGGCGCAGCATTGAGCCGAATCATGAGATCGGCGGCGGACGAAAGAATAGAAGCACGAACCTGACCTTGAAAACGCAACCCTTTTCGAAGCGGAATAAGTCGCGGCTCAATGGTTTCTTCATCCAAATCATGCCGGATTCCGTCCAAACGGTGAAGACGATGCAACACCATGACATATAAAGAATTGCGTTCAAGTTCGTTTGTCAGGAACAACCGAAATTCTTCCAATGTTGTTTCGTCAAAACGTTCACCGGCATTCATTAGAAGAAGCCAATTTACATTGTTTTGTTTGACAACATCTTGCGATTCCACAAATTCAATTAACTCATTACGCAATACCGCTTCGTCATGACAATTTTGATGACAATGTTGGGATTTACAATAAGTTATATTAACGCCGTTGACAAGAGGCGGTTTATTAATAATGGTAACTGATTCCGTGTTAAGAACAAACACAAAATCCGAAAACTGAGTAACATTTCGGAGTGTATTTTGTAATCCTTCAAAACCATCCTCAACAATGATTCCAACGGCAATTTGATTTTGGTTCATGGAATTTTGTGTCTCCACAATATATTTATGCGATTATTTACATGTTGAATACAGACATTCAACACAATTTATCGGCAAAAACTCCACCATAAATCGACGTTTTTTACTTTTGCAGACATTTCATTCCAAATCCGGTCCGGCAATATGTTCGCCGCGTAATTGCAACGCCTGATTTTGGGGGTTAAAAGTTCCGTAAAATAGAGCGTTTGTATCCATCCACGTGTTAAGACGGTTCCAATCTTCTTCGGAAAGTTGCACATTGTAATGACCGTTATCAAGTAATTTGGTCAATGTACTTCCGCGTGCGCCGAAGCGGTTTGGTTCTGTTGCCGGTTCGTAATTACCGTGCGGCATTCCCCACGCGGTATAAGCAACACGTTTTACCAACGCATTGTAAGAACGGCTGAAATGTCCTTCCGGTTCTCCGGTTAAAATAATGTTACCGTGTTCTTTTTCTGTTTTTTCCGCATTGTGGCACGTAACACAATGCCGGTTCAAAACAGGTTGAACAAGAATTGGGTATGAAAAAGGACGACTGCCGCTCGGACTTGGAAGAATTGTTGATGGTGAACGTTTCATTGCCAAACTCACCGTGTTTGGAGTCAATGTTTGCATTCGGTTTTCGTGGCAACCAATACAACTCGTTTTTTCTCCGGGTTGAAGATAAGTCAGACTTCGCATTGTCTGAACGGCTCGCCCTTTTGAATCTAACGCCTGAAACAAGACGGGTATTCGTGCCGGAACTTCAAAATAAGCACTGCCGTCCTCTTCTACCGGAACTGTTCCCAACACTTGTTTTCCGGGCGAAGCGTATGCCGCTCCAACCAGCGGATTGTTAGCGTTGGGCGTTGTTTTGGGTAACACCTGAACCAAACGAAGAGCCGTAATTTTGTTTTCTTCGCCTTTGGGAAATTTCAACCAACTTTCGTAAACATTTTGCAGATAAAAAGTTCCGGTTTTTTCGGATTCATCGGTTCCGCCGTACAACGCAGGAGGTACAGTACGAACTGCCAACGGTTTTGCCCAAACGCTTGAAATATTGGGATCGCGATAAATTAATTCTTTATTTCCGAACGCATCCGCAAAATAAATTCCGAACATATTGGGAATATTCGGTCCCGGTTCACCGCGCAACCGGTCAAAAGAATAGGAAACAATAAAATACTTTTCGGAAAGCGGCAACGGTGATTTATAACAATGTCCCGGAAAACGGCGTTCCTGTTCGGTTGGTTCGAGAACACGATTCCCCGGTCGATCAGGACGGTTAAGCGCATCCCAATAGGCGTGAACCGGTGATTCAAAATTACTCTGTTCCGGCAACGCAATTCCAAAAGCCAGAACCGCTTCGCATTCGGGAAAACGTGCGTCCGGTGTTAAACGCGTAATCGGTTCACTTCCGTCAACGCCGCGGCTGGGATCAATAAGAATCACCGAACCCGCCGTCATTCCGTGATGCGGAGCGGCAATTGCTATCACTTTATCGCTATTCGGTATTGGTTTTGCTTCCCAAGTTCCGCACGGAACAAAAGTATTGTTACCGTAAAAAATCCGAACATTCGTTCCATCCTGCCGAACCGTCCAAAGTTGCTGATAAAAAACCGCATCACGATCAACATAATCCCAACGCGTGTAAAGAACACGCCCATCATTGAGTATTATTGGATCCCATTCGTTGGTTTCGTGAAACGAAATCGGTTGAATTTTTCCATTATTCGGATCAAATGTTGTCAGAGTATAAACGTTACATGGTCCGGCACCGCAACGGTGAAATCCGCCGCGACGGGTTGAAACAAAAATCAGTTTACCGTCGGGAAGCGGAGTTGGGTTGAAGTCATCGTATTGTCCCTCTGTTAATTGCCGAAGTCCGCTGCCGTCAGAGTTCATTTCGTAAAGATGATACCATCTGTTTATTGTTTCAGGATCACGCCAGGATTTCGGCGATGTTGCGGTTTCACAGAACGCAAAATATATTTTTCCGCCGTCGTAACAAATTTCGGGATGCATGAAATTACCTTGCGGAAATTTTCCATCGGTTAAAGAGCGAATCCGCATGGAATGACCGGGACTTTCGAGAACGAAAATTCCGCCGCCGGGACGCGCTGCGTAACCGTAAACCTGCGTCAACTGATGACTCATCACCGAAGAAACATGTTTGGCAAACAACAAAGGACCCGTATGAAAAAGCGGATTGGAAAGAACAATTTCACGCCGCAAACGATGAAGTAAAAGCCAATGATTTTCATCAAACGTTGTTTCATTTTTCAATGTTTGAAAACGTTTCGACAATTCATCGGCGACGGCATGACGTGAAGTCAAATCGTTAAGAAGTGATTCGATTTGAGGAATCATCCGTTCAATGGCTTCTTTGAATGTCCGTGATTCAATTGGTGTTCCGATACCGTCTTGCATTCGCCAATCGTGTTCGATCAATGCTGTTTCAAGAACCGGATGTAAATTCGGCGAACATTCTGTCGGTTCAAAATTCAATGGTCGGCGTTGCGGATCGAGCGGCAATGTTGTTTTCATATCAATTATTTTCTGTTCGGCGGACGTTTCAAATTCCAGTAAGATTTTTTCCGTGTTACGGATTTTAATCTGATCATTCGGATTCAGAGCGGCGGTGATCCGGTAATGCGGTTCTGGAAAAGCGTGACCAAGAAGCAATAATTGCGTTTCGCCGTCGTAGTAAAACCATGTTCCTGTTACAGAACCATTAGACGGCGCAACAATATTTCCGTTAATTTCAACAACAACCCTATCAGGTTCTTCCGCCTTTGATGTTGCAAAAACTAAGAACAAAATAAATAATACAACAAAAATGTTTTTGAAGTTCATTATACACCTCGAAAAAGTTAAAAATTGATAATTGTTCCTCAAATAAGGAATCAACGAAATAAATCCCACTTTAATAATCTTGCGGCATGAATAACACCAAGAACTCGAACTTCTCGATTATTTTTAAACCATTGATAGATAATCCGATTAACTATACACAAGAACTTCTCGAATAGTCTGATCTTCTAACTCTGGAACAACCGCTCCGGTTTCCGGAAATTTTTCAAGCCGTTTTGTTGCATCAAAAATCAATTTGACGATACGATGTGCGTAGTTTGATGATTCCAGTGCAATATACTCTGCAATCTGCTCAACCTGTTTTATTGCCTGGTCAGTCCAAATAACTTTAACACCTATTTCAACCATTGTTCTAATTTTTTCTCGACTTGATCCAGTGTGAAAGTTTGACCGTTTTGAACCTGCTTTTGTCCTTCTGCAACAATATTTTGAACATACTGACGATATTGTATATCGTTCTCATTTTCCTTGTCCGAAAAATCTGTTATCGGTTTTGTTGGCTGTGTTTGTGTACTCATCACTTAAACCCTTTCCTGATTATAAAAAAATAATTAACAATCATTGGAAAAATCACAAGGAACAAATCATAATTAATTTTTACAATAATATCAATGAGGACATCAACAGGAAACTTCGGCGATATTCTGCCCAAACTTCATGTTTCCTTTTCCGGTCATTTTGGATTTTTACCGGATTCGATTGTCAATGTGATGACGCTGATGGTATGCGGCGGGTCATGTTTTGTATTGACCATTTTGGGAGCGGTTGAATCGAAATTGGCGATATACAATTTGTTACCGATCACCATTGGTTCACAAGGCGAATCAAGTAATCCGTCTGCTCCGTTGGTATCACCGTTTGCCCAAATCGTTTCAAAAACAACCTCTTTACCGGCTTCCCAACGTGAAACGGCATGAACCGCATTAAGTTGAGAGTCGGCAATATAACTTCGTCCGGTTCGTTTATCATAAAACATTCCGTCACAACAACTAATCTCGTCACTTTGGAAAATTTTACGGCATGTCGGTTTATTTTCATTGTCAAAGGTTAGGGCGTAAACGGAACCATCGCCAAAATTACAAAAATAGACAACGCCGTTTTCGTCAACAGTTAAACCATCCGCACCGCCGGGAATATTCCACGAAGTTTTTTTGACTTCTTCAATAACAATTAAATGTGTATCGGAACCGTTTGGTTTAAGTTGGATAGTTGGAGTTCCGTTTTTTCCGGCATTTAGGGCTTCCTCTTTTGTGAACATCCAAACGC
The DNA here is from genome assembly GCA_031276415.1 of Planctomycetaceae bacterium. GTDB lineage: Bacteria > Planctomycetota > Planctomycetia > Pirellulales > Thermoguttaceae > WRKP01. The sequence goes on along the minus strand of JAISNF010000116.1, from coordinate 1,667 downwards.
CGCCGGTTCCGTATTTACCCGGAAGTTCGAGGTAAGTATCGGTAACTAACATTTTGTCTTCGAGCCAAAGAATTGCGTTTGAAACTTTTGTTCCCGTTGCAACAATTTGTACTTCACCGGTGGGTTTACCGTTTTTCATAATCACACGAAGAATTCGCGATTTATGCTCTTTACTGTGAAACCATTGTGTATCACAAACGTACAAATTATTATCGGGACCAAAAGCCAATCCCATTGGTCCGGTTTGACCGGTGTCTTCAAGAACCGGATATTCAAAAAGCACCTCAAACGCCGCTGTTTCAGGATCAATCTGAACAAGATAACCGCCTTCGTGATGACCTTTTTTCAGATTTTTGTCCATATTATTAAAATTCGGGAAGTTGACGAAAATCTTATTTGTTTTTGGACAATAAGTCATTCCGTCGGGATTGTGTAAATGTTCCGGTAACGAAACAAATAATTTCGGACGATTCTGTTCAGGATAACGTCTTTCGGGAACCGGTTTTAGGTATCGATCAAAAAATTGCATCATGGTTGCTAATGTTTTGGGATCAACGAAAAGCGGACCATCATGTTCCGTATTTTTGAGCGGATAAAGAATATTAGTAACACCGGCTTTATCGAGTGTTTGTTTCAAACGTTCTGCGTGGGCAAACTTGTTTACCGGATCAGCGGTTCCGTGAATTAACAGAAATGGAGGATCATCTTTTGTTACGTAAGTAGTTGGACTGGCGCGAAATGCTTCATTTTTGGCTTCGGGAATTGGTTTACCGAGAAATTGTTCAATTTCTTTGATCCAGGGAATATTTTTGTAATTCGGATCATTTACTGTCAACATCAAATCGCTGGAACCGCAAACATCGCAAACTGCTTGCGGACGACTGGATTGGTCAAGATGTTCACCGACATCAAATTCTTTAACATCGGAAGTAGTTCCGACCAATGCGGCAAGATGACCGCCGGCAGAACCGCCCCAAACGCCGACATGTTCCGTATCGATATTGTACGTTTTAGCGTTGGCGCGTAACCAGCGGATTGCCGATTTGCAATCTTCGAGTTGTATCGGAAACGCTCCGGTTCCGGTGAGCCGGTAATTTATTGATGCAAGAATGTAATCACCTTTTTCAAGAATGGCGTTGAAAAGACCGTCAAACATGTAATGATTCATATCCTTTGCGCCAAACGCCCATGCGCCGCCGTGAATAACGACAATCACGGGATAAGGTTTTGCTGCGTTTTCGTAACTGTTGGGAAGGTAAAGGTCAAGTTGCTGACGTTCTCCGCCGCCGGTAACATACGCAATGTTTTTCTTAACAACAACATTTTTCGGAACAGTTACCGCCGATGCTGTTGCTGTAACGAATAATGAAACAAACAGTAAAAACAAAAGGGAAAAAATAGGTTTCATAATTTATTATGGGGTTAAGGTTATAATTTTTGCCCGCCGACAGACAAAACCTTTTTGTGCGGCAAATCATCCATCGGATAATCATTCAATTCAATCTGAAGCGTTTGCTCTTTGGTAAGATCGAAAAGAATAGGAGTACGTGAATTTTGGTTGAGGATTTCGGGAATGATTTTTGGGAGTGCGTCACGTTTTTGTTTAATTTCTTCGTGATATTTTTGCATTCCGATCATTCCGAGTTCTTGAATTTCTTTGGGAGATT
>JAISNF010000103.1 GCA_031276415.1 Planctomycetaceae bacterium | reverse complement strand
GCTTTGAGACTGATTCGACCACAATGCGTTATTTCTTGTCAAGTTGTTTCTTGGTAAACGTGTTGGCGGTTATTTCAAAACCTTTGTAAAAACTAAGGAGTTTAACAATGGAAAATTTAGTAAATTGTTTGGTCGTGTTTTTGGGGATTTTTCTGGAAAAATCCCAGCAAATGTTAAACTTGGTAGGCTGGGCAAACCAGGGGGGGGGGGGCTATCTGGAATAAGAAGAGAGAAACAAACCGTAGAGATTGTTCATGCTCTAAACTCTTTTCTCAAAACCTCTTACAACGTTTCCGCTCTTCACCGTTCGGCTTCACATTGGTCGAACTTCTCGTGGTGATTGCGATTATCGGCGTCTTAATCGCTCTACTGTTGCCTGCCGTTCAGGCGGCTCGTGAGGCTGCACGACGTATGTCATGCAGTAACAATATAAAACAACTCTCACTTGCAATGCACAATTACCATGACGTGAACAATGTTCTGCCGTTTGGAGTTCGTGGCGGTACGTATGGTACGTTTCGGCAAGAAACGGGAACCAATTGGCGAGTTTCGATTTTACCTTTTATTGAACAAACGGCGACTTTTCAGCAACTCAGTTTCGCCGCCCCGGCAGCATTCAGCAGTGGTAGTGGAAATTGTCTCGGAAATCCGATATTGACAGGTCTAGTAATTCAAACGTTAGCCTGTCCCAGTTGTTACTTCAAACCGATTCATAAAACAAATTCTTATACTTTCGATACTGTAAATCTCATGTTTTCCAATTATGTCGGAATTGGCGGTTCTTGTCCCGATCCGAACAATAATACAAACAATACTCTTTTACTCACTTATGGCACCATTGCAAACAACGGTGTTTTGACAATCAATACCAGTCGAGTATTAGCGGATCTTACTGATGGAACATCCAATGTACTTATTATTGGAGAACAATCTGCGATAGTTGGAGATGGGGCTCCACATTACGCTAATTATGGCGGTGCTTGGGCTGGAGTCAGTATTACCGGAACATTTGATGATCTTGTTAAAAATGGCGGTGATTTTTCTGCAACCGGAACTCCGATTGAACGTGCAGTTTATTTGTCGGGAGTAACTTATGTTCATTTTGGAATTAACGATCCATCTCGAATGAATCTTGTACCACGAGGTACTACACCGGATCCTAATGAAGATGTAACAAGTGACTATCGTGCTTTGGCATCACATAAATTGAACACGCTGATTAGTTCTGCTCATCCGGGCGGTGCTCAATTAGGAGTCGGAGACGGAAGTGTACGATTTTTCAGTGAAACAATGAAAATAGAATCCCTTCGTCAATTATGTAGCATGAATGACGGTCTTCCGGTTTCTGCTCCATAATAGTAAACTTAAAATAAAAACTTAACCAAACATTATTTAATTTTGAAAGGAAAAAATTATGAAAATCAATTTTAGAAAAAATGGATTCACTCTTGTTGAACTTCTTGTAGTAATTGCCATCATTGGTGTTTTGGTGGCTCTTTTACTTCCGGCAGTTCAGGCGGCACGCGAGGCGGCAAGACGAAGTTCTTGCACAAATAACGTTAAACAAATCTTATTGGGGTTACAAAATTACCATGATACCAATAATTCATTACCGTATGGTGTTGTTGATCATTATGGTAACTGTGCTGTTCGAATATTGCCGTTTATTGAACAATCGGTGATATTTGATACAATCGCACCAAAATTCAAGGTCGGTTCAACTGACCCTGATAAATTGACAGTCCAAAACTCCAGTGGTGCTTCGTATGATCTCTATGGTGTGGATGTGGCTAAAGATGGAGCGGGAAATTACATCGGAATGACACTCATCAATACGTTTGTTTGCCCTTCGGATGGAACTGCTCGTGAACCTATTTCACTGCATGAAGAATCTGGTTGGCCCAAAGCCTATCCAAGTTGTTACGTTGGATCTGGTGGTCCTTCACGTTCAGGGTTTATAAGTCAGTCCGCATGTCCTGCTTCAGCAACGTGGTATTTGAACAATACTTCCGAATTTACAGATGTTTTTTCACAACCTGCAGGTCCTTTTGGACGTACTTTTGATATTATTACTTGTTTCAAAGAAATCCCGGATGGTCTTTCTAACACGATCTTTTATGGTGAAGTACGCCCTGAATATTCAGGATTCGCGCGAACAGGTTGGCATATCAATGAAATGAATAGTTATGCTAATACGGCAGTTCCACTCAACTACAAGAGTGAACGACAAACAAAATATACAGACTTGGACCATGCTTGCGATGCTTGTTTTAGTTACGCAACCGGATATGGTTTTAAATCCTGTCATCCTGGCGGAGTTCAGTTTGGATTTGGAGATGGCAGTGTTCATTTCCTTTCCGAAACGATTAACTCGGAAACTCTCCGGTTACTCGGTGACCGCCGTGACGGAAAAGCGGTTAGTATTCCATAACCGTACTGAAATAAAACGAGATATTGCAACGTTTGATAGAGTAATTACTATTTTATCAACCTAAAATTTAACTTTTTTACACAAAAAAATGATACGTTTATTTCCCACTTTATTGTTATTTGTTGTTGCGATAACAGGCTGCGGTTCAGGTATTAAATACTTACCGGTTACAGGAACATTGACAATTGATGGTGTTCCAATGGAAGGAGTAACACTCAGTTTTGTTCCTATTTCCGGCGGCACAACTGCTTCGGCAACCACAAACGCTCAAGGCGAATTTTCTGTTACAACTTCTAATCACAACGGTTGTATTTCGGGTGAATACAATATTATTGTTTTTAAACTTGAACAGAGCCAACTTCCTGCAGCGTCACAAACATCGGTTGGTCCGCCGCATGGACCACCGGTAATCAAAAATCTTTTACCACCAAAGTTTGCCAAAACAGAAACATCCGGTCTTCATACCACAATAGAGCCAGATATGAAACCGTTGGTATTAAATATTAAAACGAAATAATAGTGTCAGTTGTAACAATTTGTTTTGATAACCTTTCAGAGAAAATTGTTTATCAAAAACAGTTACGATTGAGCATATGCCGAATTTTGACAAAAACATCTTGTATTATTTGGAATACAGATGATTATAATAAATGTTGATTTTACTAAATGTTACTAAATTTTAATTACAAAATGGAGGTTTTATGTACAAAAATATTTTACATAAAGTTACTGCTCTTTTATTGATGGCGGTTTGTTTCTTTTTAACGGTATCTGATTTTGCTGTCATGGGAAATACCGCAACTCGTGATTCGATTTCTCTTGACGGGACATGGAAATTTGCAACGGATCCTAATTCGGTTGGCGAAACAGAAGAATGGTTCAAACAAGGATATCCGCTTCCCAAAATGCCGCTCGAAGGTTACGCTAAAACCGCAGATGGAACTATTCAAGTTCCCGGTTCATGGGATGCACAAGGTTATGGTACGGAAAATGAAAAAATTAAACATTGTTATACCGGCAAAGGTTGGTACAAAAAAACTGTTTCCGTTCCGAAAACATGGAAAGATCAAAAGATATTTCTGCGAATTATCGGTATAGCGCGTTACGCAAAAATCTGGATCAACGGTTTACAAGTTGAACCAGAAATGATTGGTTGTCTTGGACAACACGAACGCGAAGTAACAAAATTTATCACTCCCGGGCAAGATGTTGAAATCACTATTTGTGTTGATTCCAAACAACGTTACGAAATTGATGCATTGTTTGGCGCAG